>SKKR01000087.1 GCA_007123655.1 Thermomicrobiaceae bacterium | reverse complement strand
CCGGCTGCGGCGGCAAGCCGGAAACGTGCATCTACGTTTAGAACAAATGAGCGAATCACGGTTGAATTTCCCGGGCGAGCGGTGTTATCATGAAACTCGGTTGGGTCCGGCACGAGACGCAGCTGGATAATGTGTTGAGCCAACGTTAGATAACAAACGGGAGCTGCTAAGCGGTGCTCGTGGGCTCCGTGGCTGCGGCACCCACCTGCGATTGCAGGTTCAAGACTTTACCAGCGTGTCCGTGCCGGCACTCCACCCACCTCCCTTCTGGACCGTGGAACACGAGAGTTGTCCATCTTATGTCGACAACGCTTCCAGCTACGGTTACCGTTTTCCACGGTAACAATCGTCTGGAAATCAGCGAACGCATCTGTTCGACGATACACGACATAGACCCGACCGGCCTGAGCACATCCGTATTCGAGAACGCATCCACAGTCGCGAACGAGGTTGGCGCAGCGGCCGGGAGCCCGGGATTCTTCGGTGCTGACCGACTGCTCATCTGCTACAACCTCGTGGTTCCCGCAAGCGGTGGTCGCCGGCGAAAGCAGCGCGACGATGATGAGTCCGATCCGCTTTCGGCCCTCAGAAACATCGCGCCCGGTGTGCACGTTGTTCTTGTCGAAGATTCCCTGACCAGAACGGATGAGAAGCGACTTCGCCAGTTCGCCTCAGACGTTGCAGTGGAGAAGTTCGATGTGCCGCGAGGGCGTGGATTGATCGACTGGACGTGCTCGCGTGCCACGGTACACCGGTCGTCGATTGATGGGGCGACGGCAACCCGGCTCGTTGAAGCGCTGTTTCCCGGGACGTGGCGAGACGCAAACCGGCGTGACGATGTCCCGCCCGACCTGTACCGGCTCGATTCGGAGCTGGCCAAGCTGGCAACATCGGCAGGCAGAGACGGGGAAATCAGTTCGGAACTCGTTGCGGCACTCGTGCCGGATGCAGTTCCCCTCGATGTCTGGGGACTCACCAACGCGATTGCCGACCGGGACCAGCCCAGGGCGATCAAACAGCTCGAACGTGCGCTGGAAAATGGCCAGGCGCCGGAAATGGTTATGGGCCAGCTTGCTGCCCAGTTTGAAACGTTCGCCATTGTCCAGGCAGCGCCCGGGCTGGCGCCAGCCGAGGTCGCATCCAGAAGTGGGCTTTCGGAAGGGCGTGTCCGGCAGGCAGCACGCAGCGCTCGAAACTACTCACGAGACGACCTAGCCCGCGCTCTTCGCGAGATACGCGACGCTGATTTCGGCATCAAGCAAGGTCATTTCGAGCCGCTGGATGCCCTCTCGTTTCTGGTTTCCGGACTCTCGGAAAGTAAGTCGCCCGTTCGCCGGTAATCCCGGCAAGTTTCAATTTCGCGAGCGAACGAGGAAGCCGCCCGGCTTCGGGCGGCTCATGTGGTGCCTTGCTTGCTTCGTGGAATCAGAAAGCGGGCGTTTACTCTTCGCTCGATGCCGGCATCACCAGGTCGTTGAACTTCTGCCGGAGGCGGGATTTTCGTCGAGCGGCGTTGTTCGGGTGAATGATGCCTTTGTTTGCTGCACGATCCAGGGTGCTGATTGCATCTCCGACCGCGTTCGCTGCGTTCTCAGCATCGCCTTGCGAAATGAGGCGTTCTGCGCGACGGATGCGGGTCCGTGCTGCGGAGACGAACACGCGGTTACGCTGGCGCCTGCGTTCAGACACCTTGACTCGTTTTTCGGCGGACTTGATATTCGGCAAGGTCTTCACCCTTTCGGCTTCTCAGCATGATTCGAGGCTGACAGCGTGCTGCCAGCCCGAGCAAGTTTAGCAGCGTTGCCCCATCGGGACAAGGCGCCTGACGTACAATATGCCGGGATGGAAAGCCAGGAGTTTCGGGACAAACCGATCACCGGCAACGCCAGGATCGCGACTCGCTCGATCGCCGCCAACGCCGTCATCGTGGCGGCGGCGTTCGTTGTGAGCCGAATTCTCGGCTTGTTGCGAGAAGTGCTCATCGCGCGCCAGTTCGGTACCAGCCCCGAGTATGACGCATACGTCGCCGCCTTCCGGGTGCCCGATCTCCTGTTCCTCATCATCATGAGCGGCGCATTCGGTTCCGCGTTTATTCCTGTCTTCGGCGGGTTCATTAGTCGCGGTCAGTACGAACACGCCTGGCGACTTGCCAGCACGGTGCTCACTTATACGGTGATCGTTCTGCTGCTTTTCGCACAAGTGGTCTTTCTGTTGGCCGGGCCGCTGATCGGGACCCTGATCGCGCCGGGCCTTGCCGAGGAGCAACGGGATCTTGCCGTCGACCTCACCCGGATGCTGCTGCTGTCCCCTTTGCTTCTTGGTCTGGGAGCGGCCGCGAAAGGGATGCTCGAAGCGCAGGACGCTTTCACGCTTCCGGCGATTGCACCGATTCTCTACAATCTCGGCATCATCTTTGGCGCAATCGTTCTCGCCCCGGAGTACGGCGCATACGGGCTCGCGTATGGTGTCGTGGTCGGGGCTGCCGCGCACGCGACGATTCAGTTTGTCGACCTTGTGCTCCGAGGATGGAGCTTCAGGCCCTCATTCAATATTCGGACGGAAGGTCTGGGAACGGTCGCGAAGCTCATGGCGCCCCGAATCGTCGGCCAGGCGGCATTCCAGATCAATATCATCGTCATGACGAATTTCGCGTCGCGTGTCGGAGAGGCGAGAGTTTCCGCGCTCAACTATGCCTATCAGCTGTTCATGCTCCCCCATGGAGTGCTGGCGCTCAGCCTGTCGACCGTAATCTTTCCGCTGATGGCGCGCCAGTTCGAACTCGGTCAGCTCGATGCGCTGAAACATACGCTTTCCCGGGCGCTGGGGCCGTTACTCTTCCTGACCTTCCCCGCCGCGATCGGTCTGATCGCGTTTCGCGAGAGCATCGTCCAGATGATTCTCCAGTTCGGCACGTTCACCGAGGAATCGACAAGGCTGGTCGCAACTGGTCTGGCGTACTTCGCGGTCGGGCTCGTCGCCTTCGCGGTCGTCGAAGCGATAACCCGTGCGTTCTACGCAATGCAGGACACGCTGACGCCAGTCATCGCCGCGGTGCTGACAATCGCCGCGAATATCGGATTAAGCTGGACGCTCGCACCGATCCTGGGTCACGGAGGGCTTGCGCTCAGCATCTCGGTCACAACGTCGATCGAGGCTGTCGTCCTTATGGGCGTTCTGTATCGACGCATTGGCGGTCTTGGATCACCCCTTCTGGTCTCGGTCCTGCGAACATCGCTCGCCGCGATCGTTATGGCCGCGGTCGCGCTCTGGATCGGGGGGCCGGTGGCCGAGGCAACGGATCCCGCCCGAGGGCGAACCGTCTGGAGTGTGGGTCTATTCCTGTTCGCGCTTGCCACGGCTGGCGCGACGTATCTGTGCGCGGCCTGGTATCTGCGTGCACCGGAACTGACGATCCTGATGGGCCGTCTGAGCAGCCGGATGCCCGGAGCGCCTGACCGGACATCTGAAACATGACCATCCAACCGGTATACTTGCTGTTTGAATCGTTCGCAGGAGGTCTGCAGGGTAACGGGCATGAAAGATCAGCGCTACATCCGAAATTTCAGCATCATCGCGCATATTGACCACGGGAAGTCCACCCTGGCGGACCGCTTGCTAGAGCATACCCACACCGTCAGCGACCGCGACATGAAGGAGCAGGTGCTCGACTCCATGGATCTGGAGCGAGAAAAGGGCATTACCATCAAAGCGCGAGCGGTTCGGATGGATTATGAAGCCGCGGACGGTGTCGTCTACGAACTCAACCTGATCGATACTCCGGGGCACGTGGACTTCTCATATGAGGTAAGCCGAAGCCTGGCTGCCTGCGAGGGCGCGATCCTGGTCGTTGACGCGGCTCAGGGAATCGAGGCGCAGACGATGGCGAACGTCCACCTCGCGGTCGAAACCGGGCTT
>SKKR01000498.1 GCA_007123655.1 Thermomicrobiaceae bacterium | reverse complement strand
ATCCGGTCGCCAACGGTGTGATCTCCTGTCGTCGTGTCTGATTCCAGTGCCTGAAGTGCCTGTATTGCTGGTTCCATTTCGTTGAGAGCATGGTCAAGGCGATTAAACCCCATGTGTACTGTCCCGCGATCAAACCTGGTGAAGGCCGCAAGTACCCGATCTCCACTATTGGTCGCGTGCCGCTCCGCCTCGTCTAAGTAGCGCAGGCTCCTGTCCGGCTCCAGATACAATGACAGCCGGGCGATGCGATAACAGAGCCAACCCTGACGCGCTTCATCGCCACCCCCTGCTTGAAGCAGTTGCAGGGCCGCATGGTATCGCTCCGCACTATCGGCGTAGGCGGAGGCTCGCAAGGCGCGTTCTCCGGCCTGGATAAGCCATTCGACGGCCCTCGAATCTCCTGCACTGCGAAGATGGTGGGCGACGGTATCAGGATCGGGAGAGGGTTGCGCCATTAACGCTTCTGCCACTTGCTGATGGAGACGGCGCCGTCGAGGCAACGCGATCGCCTCGTATATGACCTGGCGAACGACTTCATGCGTGAAACGAACCGACGCCCGGTCCGGGACCTGTCGCACCAGTGGACGAGTGACGATCGCTTCGAACCGGGTGATGAACTCTTCGTCCCTTGTGCCACTCGCTGTCTGCCACAGGTCGAGTGGCACCTCGTTACCGATCACAGCGGCCAGGCTGAGCAGTTCCCGCGACGACTGGCTCAGAAAGTCAAGGCGACGTTCAATCACTTGCTGAACGAGTGATGACGTTGATGTCTGTTCAGGTCTTCCAAGCTGCAATACCGGTTCGTCCGGTGCGAGTAACGCGTCCGCCTCCAGCATCCGCAGCATCTCGCGGAGGAAGAGTGGGTTTCCCCCGGTATTGGTATGCAAGAGGTCGATCAGCCGGTCGAGGTCTGACTGGGACAGAGGATATCGCGCTTGCACAAGCCCGTGGATGTTCGCTCTGGTGAGACCATCCAGTTCCAGCACATTCGCATCTGACTCTCGAAAGAGCAGTGGCAAGAAACGATACAAGGAACTGCCACGTGTTACTTCGTCGTCTCGATAGGTGGTGATGACGAGAATGCGATTCCGTGCTATGCCTCTCGCCACAAACCGGAGGAGTTCCAGACTGGCCTGATCAGCCCAATGCAGATCCTCGAGGATCAGGATCAAAGGCTGTTCAGCGGCGAGATTGCGAAAGAAGTTCCGGGCCTGGTCAAAGAGGATGTCTTCGCTTCCGAGCTTTTTCAGGCCAGCAACCGTGCTCATCGCGCCTGGCGCAGCATTGGTCAATGACAGACTTTCGACCAGTTCGCTCCACGGGCCATATGGAGGGGTGCTGGACAGATCATATGCTGAACCGGTCAACACCAGCGCGCCTTGCTCCCGCGCCTCGGCTGCGAGACACCCGACGAGCGCCGTCTTGCCGATTCCGGCTTCACCGCTGATCAGGACCAGACCTCCCGCACCTTGCCTGGCGCGCTGCCAGGAGTGGGTGAGCAGAGCCAGCTCTTGCTCACGTCCGACAAAGGAGGGCGCGGACATGTCCTCAAGACGCTGTTTCAAGCCGCCTGACATGGCAAATTCCAGGTGACCGGATGCCGGGAGACAGGTATTGATTAAACGCAGCCAGGCCGATGAGTACAGAATACCATATTATGTGACCCAAAGTGCTGTGCTAAGAACAGTTCCCTGGGCAAGTCCACGAGGACATCAATTCACCTGTTGCGGCACGGAATGACCGCTAGTTTCGTCGTTCCTGTCCGGAGAAACGGCAACGGAATCGAGCGACGACTGATCCCCGCGGGACGCAGAAGGCCGCACTCGACAGTGAAGTGGGTTTACCGCCTCTTCTTGCTTGGCCCACGGAACATGGCGCCGAGCGCGCGTCCGGTGGCCTTTGCATATCTGTCGGCGGTCGGGCTGTTACGCTGATCACGCTTCTTGCGCTGGGTCTGACCCTGTTCCGGTCTCTGCGGGTGCGGCGATGTGTTTGGCGGCCCGACACGTTGCTGAGCAGCGCCGCCATGGGCCGGAGACTGCTGGGGTTGTGGTTGTGCCCGGTACACCTGCTGTCCGGCCGACGCCGCGCCGGCAGGTCGGTACTGAGCATCAACTGGCGCCGGACCTGACGTCTGCTGCGAAGACTGCGGGACCTGGTGATACTGAGGAGACTGCACCTGCCGTTGCGGCGATGGAGCGGGACGCTTCCTCTTTTTCGGTTTTTCCTTGCCCATCATCGCCCGGAATGAACGCTCCCATTTACCGGGCTCACGTACCGGATCCCCGCCACGACTCCGCCAGATGATGTTGCTGATCCACATCCCGATAAACCCGCCAAGGATCGCGAGCGCCGCGCCGGGACTGTCTGGCGTTGCCCGGACGAAGTCATAGCCGCCGACGTCCAGGGCCAGGATCGAACCGGCGGCAACCGCGTAGCCCAGAATCCAGGCGATCGTTCCGTTGAACGCCTGCCGCAAACTCCCGGTTTGCCACCAGCCAAGGAAGTAGATCAGCGGAACAATTAACCACACAGAATTTAAGCCCCGTTTCTCACGTTTCGAAATGCCCGGTCTACGGGCTCAACCTGCCCTGAATCCTACCGAACAGCGGTTTGAAGCGACCACGAACATAACACAGCACGGGGAAGACACAAGCGCCTTCCCCGAGTCAACGTACCTGATCAGGATGGTTACCAGATGAGGTGATCGTCTTTCTCCCGCATGGAAACCGGTTTGCTCACCACTTCGCGCAGCAAGAACGCCTGGCGAAGCCCATTTGGAGACCGGAGCAATCGCTGAATCCGGGACTGCATCGCGGCGCCTCGTACCGGTTCCCGCTGCGTCTGCCGCTCCCGTCGCGGTGTGGATTGCGTGGACCGGGGTCTGTCCTCACGGACTTCTAGCTCACGCCGTTGTTTCGCCTCTTCGTATGATTCGCGGCGCTGTTGTCGTTCTTGCGAGCGCTGCTGGCGTCGCTGATCCGGAGACCGATCCCGTCTGCTTGGGCGCTCTTCAACCTGTCTGTCTTCCCGTGACTCCCGTCGCGGGCGTCGCTGGGGACGCTGCGTCTCAGCATAGTCGGAGGGCACTTCTGGCCCCGCTGGTTCCGAGTACTGCTCGCCGCTGCCGCGGAGGCGGGTCTGCTCCTCTTTCAGCCACTCGGCGTACTCCTGCGCCCGCCGGCCGCCTTGAGGGCGGCTGCCTCCAGGGGAGGGGCCGCTCTCGGCGTTCCGCATCTCCTCTTCGATCGCCTTCTTGATTTCCTTGAAGATTTTATCCATCAGACGGCCTCAGCAATCATTCCGGGTTCGCTCGTGGTCCGCCTACTGGATCTCACCCCGCTGCTCATCGTCGTCCGCCAGTGACTCTCGCATCTTGGTGTCCGCTTCGACGTTCTGCATGCGGTAGTAGTCCATGATGCCGAGGTTGCCGCTGCGGAACGCTTCCGCCATCGCCATCGGGATCTGCGCCTCGGCCTCAACCACCCGCGCGCGCATTTCCTGCTCCCGGGCAACGGCCATCGCGCGGCGCTCTTCGGCGTTTGCCTGAGCGATTCGCTTGTTCGCCTCGGCCTGGTCGGTCTGCAGCTCGGCACCGATGTTCCGTCCAATGTCGACGTCAGCGATGTCAATCGACAGGATCTCGAACGCGGTTCCGGCATCGAGACCGCGCTGAAGGACGAGGCGAGAGATTGCGTCCGGGCTCTCGAGCACTTCCTTGTGGTCGGTCGCGGAACCGATCGAGGAAACCGTACCCTCACCGACACGGGCGATGATCGTCTCCTCACCGGCGCCACCGACGAGTCGCTCGATGTTGGCGCGAACAGTCACGCGGGCTACCGCGATCACCTGAATACCGTCTTTGGCGACGGCCGCGACTCGCGGCGTCTGGATAACCTTCGGATTGACACTAACCT
>SKKR01000235.1 GCA_007123655.1 Thermomicrobiaceae bacterium | reverse complement strand
GACGCGGAGTTCGTCCAGCGTGAGCCCGCCGAGGTTCCTGTGGCCGGAGACCCGGTTGACAACGACGGACCGACGTACGCGTCGTTCGGAGGAGTGCTGGATGCCGGACCGAATGAGGCGGGGGAGACGATCGTTCAAACACTGGACCAGGATGGAATTATCGAGCCGGACGAGTCATTCGCCGAGTACGCGGTAACGGCGGAGGAGTACGTACCGGATACCGACCACCGGATCGCCAGCGTGTTCTGGGACTACCTCAACAGCACCGGCATACTGCGCCAGCCGGGGCAGTACGTCGAGGGCCGCATTTTCGATCCGACGTACTTCGCCACGGGGTTCCCGGTCACCGCACCGTACTGGTCGGAAGTCATGGTTGGCGGGGTCGAGCGGGATGTCCTGATCCAGTGTTTCGAGCGACGCTGCCTTACATACACACCGGCCAACGATCCCGGCTGGCAGGTCGAGATGGGCAACGTCGGTCAGCACTACTATCGCTGGCGCTACAACCAGGACCCGGGCGGACCGGTGACACAGGATCCGTCAAACTACGCAATGGAGAATCTCCGCTAGCGCGGTTGATCGAGGTCAGCATACAGCGCTTCGCGGCTGCGTCCCGGGTCGCATACGTTCTCGCGTGTCTTTCAGCATCTGCCTGTGAGATGTTGGCGGATGAGCCGAGTCATCGCGTCGTCGACCTGCGTTCTGTAAGTCTCAACCGCACTGATGCACATTTCTTGACAGACGTTCGTCAACAAATCAACATGGGACAGACGTTCGGCCCATCACTTGTGACAGGTTAGAAACCGGGGTTTCTGAAACGGCAGCAGTCGCCGGCGCACGGCGCCTTATGGCCACGCTTGTGCCAGACGCGTTCTGGCTCATTCGGGAGTATCGCAGATGGGCAAACTCGTCGTTCGCATCGCTCTCATGCTCGGCCTGGTCATTGGAACGATCCCGTTTACCGGCGGAACCGCTGGCGCCTACCAGTTCGGGAGTCCGGAGTTTGACCGCACCTGGGCCCGAACGGACCTGCCGGTTTCCGCCGGTCAGGTGAATCGGACGTGGATGTGGGGGCCGAGCGGGCACTCGGCGCCGTTCAACGAGCCGTACTACGACGCCCCTGGCGGCGTCCGGATGGTCCAGTACACGGACAAGTCCCGGATGGAAGACAACTCGTACCGGGCCTCGGCTCCGTGGGACGTGACCAACGGGCGCCTGGCCTACGAACTCATTTCGGGCGAGATGCAGGTTGGGGACGATCAGTATGTCCAGCGACAGCCGGCGAACGTGCAGATCGCCGGTGACGCGCATCCGGACAGCCCAACATATCAGTCATTCAACCAGGCACTGGACGATATCCCGGTTCCGGTCGGTCTACTTCTACTGGATACCATCGATCGACACGGGAACACGGGTGTCGATTTCAACCTGGACCACTACGACGTCCGAGCGGCGCACTATGTTGCAGAGACAGATCATTCTATCGCGTCGGTATTCTGGGACTTCATGAACTCGTCCGGGCCGGTGTACGAGAATGGTCAGTATGCTGACGCACCACTCTTCGAGAACCCGTATTTCGCCACCGGCTACCCGGTCACCGAGGCGTACTGGATGTACGTGCCGGTCGGTGGTCAGTGGAAAGACGTGCTTGCACAGTGCTTCGAACGCCGCTGTCTGACGTATACGCCGGGCAATCCCGCGGGATGGCAGGTCGAAGCCGGGAACATCGGACAGCATTACTTCCGCTGGCGCTACGGCGACGCGCCGCCGCCGCCACCATCCGGCGCAACGCACGATGAGGTGGTGTATCTCCAGGAAGTTGACTTCATTCTGGAAGCGACCGAGTACAGTTTCGAGCTCTTCCTTTATCTGCTCGAGAACCCGACGTTCACCCAGCAGTGGTGGGATGATTTCGATCTGGTCATCGCGATCTGGTGGGGATGCCACCCCTACCTCGAAATGCTGCAACCCCCTGAGGAGTACCGGGAGTTTCACGAGTTGCTGCTTGACGCCTATTATGAGCTTGCGTGGGCCGCGGACGACATGCACTACGGGGTGTACAACAACGATCCATACTGGATCGAAGAAGGGTTCCTGGGGCTGGATTTCTTCCTCGAAATGCTTGAGGAAGCATTCGACCACTTCCCGGGCACCCCACCCGGGTACGCGGTTCCGTTGGAGGAACCTGAGAATCGCATGGAGCGGATGCTCGAGCCGGGAATAGCCGATGACGAACTCAGGGGCTCGTTCGCCCGCGTCCGCCAGTAGCAGCGCGCGGGAGGGGGAACATGCGCCCCTCCCGCATCCAGGTCGAAGTGCCGCTACGGATCGGTCGGAGTTGTAAGGTCCAGGACCACCCGTACAAGCTGCAAGATCCCGTAAATCAGGAGCATGTAGATTAGAACGGCGATCAGCGAGTTGATTTCGAACACCGAGCCGTTCAACTGCACATCTGTGGTGATGTCAGCAAATGGTCGGACAAAGAACCAGCTTGTGTCATAGACCCAGCTGACGAACGGGTTCTCCTGGTTCGCATTGATGAGCAGTAGCACGACCCGGAGCATGATCACGGCGAGGATGAACATCGTGATCAGCCAGACGACGTTGGAGATCTTTCGGAAGATGATTTCCTGCCGGCGACGGGCCAGCTCCGGATCGTAGTAGTCGTCATCCAGGTAGGGATCGTATTCCGGTTCCGGTTCACGGTAGGCGGGGGACTCACGCGTACGTTCGTGATCGCGTTCATACTCCGGTCCGCGACGATGGCGACTCATTCCTGCTCCTTTTGCCCTCTGTTTGCCGGGCGTGGAATCTCTGCTTCGAAATAGCCCTGCACGGCTGGCGAGCGCAAGAACATTGCCCGAACGGAGCATGTTAACACTGCGCCAGCATCGAGCTTCTCGCCTAGTATGCAGTATTGACGCCATATTCGGCAGCACGGTTCCAATGTGACGTTAGAAAGGCGTACACACCCGATGGACTTGTCGGAACAGTCTGTCTGAAACGGACCTCTCCCGATGACCTGGTGAATCTGCTTCTGCGCCCCTCTCACTCGCTGAGAAGTCCCTGTCTTTCCCGGTTCAACGTGACGCAATATACGTTGCCGGCGTACTTGACATGAGGGTACGAGTGTCCTAGATTGCCGGTACCGTTCAGTCAAGCGTATCGGGCCATCTGCGACAGATATCGGAATCTGCGTATGGACGTTCGCAGGAAAGTGGCGTCAACTGGCGAGCCCGCGATCGGGCGCTCTGCAGTACCCGCTCGCGCGCGTCTCGCCACATCCGATACGAACGGAGAACGGGATGGTGGTTCGCGTGACCTGAGGAAGGAAGGGAGTTTTGCATGCATCCAGGTAAACGAGTGACGACGCTTTTCGCCCTCTTGCTGACTCTCGCGCTGGCTGTCCCGGCAATGGCCGGACCGCCTGGATCGGGACAGGGAAACACCGGAAATGATCAGCAACGAAACAACAACCCGACGGACCAGGAACGTTCACCGATGCGGGTTTCACTCGAGCGTGAGGTAGAGCAACGCGCCAGAGATGAAGTCATGCAACTTCAGATCCAGACTGAGCCCGGGCAGCTCGACTCCGCCATGGAGGTTGTCGAGCGTCATGGCGGGCACATTCGTACCGCGTTCGACACACTGATCATCGCGGAGGTCGCGGTCGGCAGCATTCCCGCGGTCGCGAACGCGGCGCCGGTTCGCCTGGCAGGGGAGTGGGTTGAACCGTACCTTCACCGTGACCAGGAGCTTCGAGTTCGGGACTACCAGCTTCCAGAAGGCGTCGAGATCCTCGAGGACCAGATTGCACCGATGGAAACAGAGGAGCTTCCGGGCTCGGAAGGAGTCGAGATAACCCGCGCGGACGAGCTTCACGACTTGGGAATCACCGGAGACGGCGTTACGATCGCGGTGCT
>SKKR01000167.1 GCA_007123655.1 Thermomicrobiaceae bacterium | reverse complement strand
GAAGAGGAATTGACGAAGGTTCTGGTCGATCAGAAAGTCTCGGCACTGGCGTACGAGACCGTTCAGATGGGGGACGGGAGCTTGCCTCTCCTCGCGCCGATGAGCGAAGTTGCCGGACGCATGGCGACACAGGTTGGCGCGCAGTACCTCACGAGAACGCTTGGCGGCCGCGGGCTGCTTCTCGGCGGAGTTCCGGGCGTGGCGCCGGCGAACGTGGCGGTCGTCGGCGGGGGGATGGTCGGGACGAACAGTGCCCAGATGGCGCTCGGACTCGGCGCGCAGGTAACAATCCTCGACGTCAGCATGGATCGACTCCGCTATCTTGATCAGGTGCTCCACGGTCGCATCCGAACGATGGCGTCGAACAAGCAGAATCTCGAGGATGTCGTCAGAGAATCGGATCTGGTTATCGGTGCGGTATTGATTCCTGGAGCGAAAGCCCCCAAACTGGTGACGCGAGAGATGGTCGGCACAATGAACGAAGGTGCTGTTCTGGTCGACGTAGCGATCGACCAGGGGGGATGCATTGAATCGATGAAAGCAACGACGCACAGCGACCCGGTGTTCGTTGAACAGGGAGTCGTTCACTACGGAGTCACCAACATGCCTGGCGCTGTTCCACGAACGAGCACGATTGCGCTCGGTAATGTAACCTTGCCGTACGGGTTGAAGTTGGCAAAGCAAGGGTTTCATGATGCGGTGCGCCGCGACCAGGCACTGGCACTGGGCGTTAACACGTATGGTGGCCATGTCACGTATAGATCTGTTGCGGATGCGTTCGGGATGGCATTCACGCCGCTCGGTGACCTGCTCAACTAGTCACCAGTGGCCAGATTGACGGCGAATACGCTGTATCCACCACCCCGTGTGCGTTGGGCTTGCGCGAGCCCAATGGCCAGCGTGGACTCCACGGCTGTTGCACGGAGGATGTCAGGGGGTATCGATGGAGAATCAGGTTGCCCGGTTCCTGGAGCAGCTTGAAACTGACCGCGGCTTTTCAAACAACACTATTTCAGCCTACCGCAATGACCTGCGTCAGTTTCTCTCGTTCGTGCAGCAGGAACTCAACATGGAGTCCTGGCCGGAGCTTTCGGAGACCCAGCTAACCAGTTATGTACTACATCTGCGAGAGCGAGAGTACGCTCGCTCGACGATCGCCAGAAAAGTCGCAGCCGTGAAGTCGTTCTGCCACTTTCTGGTCAGAGACGGAATCCTTCGAGCAGACCCCAGCGACAATCTCGCATCCCCCAAAGTCGACAAGTTCACTCCCAGGACGATAAGTGAGGATTCGATCAGAGAACTCCTCTCCAAACCGACCGAGTCGCACACGCCCGAGTCTCTGCGAGACAAGGCGATGCTCGAAACCCTCTACGCGACCGGCATGCGGGTGAGCGAGTTGACCGCGCTCGATATTGGCGATTTGGATCTGGCGCGCAGTGAAGTCGTGTGCGGCAAGCGGCCGAATCGGGAACGCCGGGTACCGTTGAGAAATGAAGCGATCGATGCCCTGTCAACGTATCTGACCGACGGACGCCCCCATCTGCGCGTGTCTCCCGAGGTCTCTGCGCTGTTTCTGAACCATCGCGGCAACCGCCTGACACGCCAGGGCTTCTGGTTGATTCTGAAGTCGTATGCAGATTCCTGCGGCATTCGCGACATTACTCCACACACAATCAGGCACTCGTTTGCCGTTCACAAACTGGCCAACGGCTCAGAGATCCGCGACATTCAGCAGATCATGGGACATATGAGTCTGGCGACGACCCAGGTGTATCAACAGGTCATCGGACAGGACGGTGCGACTCCGGATGCTGACCGTGTGTCGCGCGGAGCCCCGGCTCACGGCACCGAGGTCACGACCGATGGTAACGCCGGTAACTGAGACACAAGCGGTTTTTCGACTCACTATGTATGATTGCGATGCCCCTTGTCTGGCTTGACGAGGGGTATTTTCCTGAACGGATCGATGAAGGAGGGACCCTCGATGAGTGTCGACCAGCGCCCGCCGGTCACGATGGAGATGATCGTTGCCCTGGCGAAGCGTCGCGGGTTCATCTTTCCGGGAAGTGATATCTACGGCGGCCTGGCCAATACCTGGGATTTCGGGCCGCTCGGTTCCGAGATCAAGCGAAACATCCGGAACGCCTGGTGGCAGTTTTTCGTTCACCAGCGGGCAGACATTGTGGGTATCGACGGGGGAATACTTCTCCACTCAAAAGTCTGGGAAGCATCCGGGCACCTGAACGAGTTCTTCGATCCCCTTATCGATTGTCGGAACTGCCGGGCTCGTTATCGGGCGGACAATCTCGTTGAAGACAGGCTCGATCGGCCGGCTGAAGGGTTCTCGCTGGAGGAACTGGACGCAATCCTCAAGGAAGCCAATCTGGCGTGCCCGGCCTGCGGTCACCGTGAATGGACGAACGTGCGTCAGTTCAACCTGATGTTCCAGACCCATCTCGGTCCACTCGAAGAGTCCGGGACGGAGGTCTATCTCCGCCCTGAGACCGCACAGAACATTTTCGTCAACTACAAGAACGTTACCCAGACCACTCGTGTGAAGGTCCCGTTCGGTATCGCGCAGATCGGGAAGGCCTTCCGGAACGAGATCACGCCCGGAAACTTCATTTTTCGCGTGCTCGAGCTCGAGCAAATGGAGATCGAATACTTCATCCGGGAACAGGACTGGGAAACGACCTTCGAACACTGGTTGAACGCCAAGGCCGATTTCTATCGCTGGATCGGACTCAGGCCGGACCGGTTGCGGACCAGAGAACACGAGCAAGATGAACTCTCGCACTATTCGAAACGGACGGTGGACTTCGAGTACGAGTTCCCATTTGGCTGGAAAGAACTCAGCGGGCTCGCCTATCGCACGGATTTCGACCTCCGTCAGCACCAGGAGCACAGCGGTGTCGACCTGACCTACTACGATCAGTCGAACGATGAGCGCTTCCTGCCGCACGTGATCGAACCGGCGATAGGCGTCGAGCGCCTGCTGCTGACGCTTCTGCTGGACGCATACCACGAGGAAGATGTCACCGACGTGAACGACAAGCCGTACGTCCGGACTGTGCTTCGGCTACACCCGCGGATCGCCCCGTTCAAGGTGGCCGTGCTTCCCCTTTCGCGGAAGCCGGAACTGACCGGGCGGGCCATGGAGATCGTCAGGGAACTTCGAACCGAGATGGCCGTCGAGTACGACGAGACGCAGAGCATCGGCCGGCGCTATCGCAGGCAGGATGAGATCGGCACACCGTTCTGTGTGACTATCGACTTCGACACGCTTGAAGACAACGCGGTCACGGTTCGGGATCGCGACACCATGGTGCAGGATCGAATCGCTATCGCCGAGCTCGGTGATGTCCTGCGAGAGCGGCTTGCACGCTGACGTGCCTGGTGACGTTAGACGTCATCCATGTCGTCAAGTAACCGCGCGGAGATGGCGTTGAGTTCTTCGTCAGAGTAGTAGTGGATGACCAGCCGGCCGCCGCGGCGGCCGCGCTTCAGTTCGACGCGGGTTCCCAGTGAGCGCTGGAGACGCTCTTCAAAATCTCGCTGGATGGGGTCCGAGCTCGGGCCGGGACCGGGCTCGGGGTTCTGTTGCTCGGGCTCCGCGCGATCGTTCCACTCGCGGACGAGCTTCTCCGTCTGCCGGACGGTGAGTTCCCTGCTGAGCACGGTTTGCAGGGCCGCGAGTTGCTCCACCGCGCTCGGCAGGCCCAGAAGGGACCTGGCGTGGCCCTCCGTGATGGAGTTACTCATCAACGCGTGCTGGATTTCATCTGGGCAACTCAGAATTCGAAGCGTGTTCGTGATCGAACTCCGACTGCGTCCGACGCGCTCGGCGAGGTCGCCATGTTTCAGGCCGAAGTCCTCGATGAGCTGGCGATAGGCCGCGGCCTCTTCCAGAACGTTCAGATCAGCTCGCT
>SKKR01000496.1 GCA_007123655.1 Thermomicrobiaceae bacterium | reverse complement strand
GTGAGGTCGACCAGCATCAGATGGTTGTCCGTGCCACCGGAGACGATGCGCAACCCGTTCTGGATCAGCGTCTCAGCGAGTGTTTGCGCGTTCTCGACCACCTGGTCAGCGTACAGTTTGAAGGATGGCTGCAACGCCTCGCCAAACGCGACCGCCTTCCCGGCGATCACATGCATGAGCGGCCCGCCCTGAATTCCGGGGAACACCAGCTTGTCGATCTCCTTGCCCAGATCGGGGTCCGTCATGATGATGCCGCCGCGGGGTCCCCGGAGTGTCTTGTGCGTGGTGGACGTCGTAATGTGCGCGTTGCCTACTGACGTCGGGTGTTTGCCGGCGGCCACGAGACCTGCGATGTGCGCGATGTCCGCCATCAAAATCGCGCCAACCTCGTCCGCGATTTCCCGGAACTTTGCGAAATCGATCACGCGGGAGTACGCGCTGGCCCCCGCGATAATCATCTTCGGTTTAATCTCATGTGCTTTCTGACGGACGTCGTCATAGTCGAGAAGCTCGGTCTCAGAATCGACACCATAAAAGGACGCTTCAAAAAGTCTTCCAGAAAAATTGAGTTTCATGCCATGCGTGAGGTGCCCGCCCTCTTGAAGGCTCATGCCGAGGATTCGGTCACCCGGTTGCAACACGCTCAACATTGCTGACATGTTCGCCTGCGCACCGGAGTGTGGTTGGACGTTGACATGTTCCGCGCCGAACAATGCTTTCGCACGATCGATCGCCAGCGTTTCCACCTCGTCGACGACATCACAGCCACCGTAGTAGCGTCTCCCGGGATATCCCTCGGCGTACTTGTTCGTCAGAACGGACCCCATCGCTTCGATGACGGCTCCGCTCGTGAAATTCTCCGAGGCGATCAGTTCGATCGTTCCTCTCTGCCTGTCCGCTTCACGGGAAATGATATCCGCAACAGCGGGATCAGTACGTCGTAGCTCACTCATGATTCGGACCTCCTGAATCCATTCGCTACGCGTCTCCATTCAACGAATGAGTCTAGCACATGCCCTCGCCCACCCTGTGCGGATCGATCCTGCTCCGAGTTATCAATCCGGGAATCCGCGCGTCAGCTGTGCCCCTTGCGGTGTCGGAACCGCAAGACTATGGGAGTTCCGAGATAGCCGTACGCCTCCCGGATTTCATTCTCGATGTAACGCCGATAGGAAAAGTGTACGTTCTCTGGTTCGTTCGTGAAAATCACGAACGTCGGCGGCTCTATGCCGGCCTGGGTCGCATAATAGAACTTGACCCATTTCCCGGGTCTCGAGGGCGGCGGATGGCGATTGATCAGGTCGCGGATGAGCCGGTTGAGTTCGCCGGTAGAAACTCGTCTCGTACGCTCCGCGATTACCGTCAGAGCAACCTCGATGATCTGATTGACGCGCTGTCCGGTCTCGGCTGAAATGAAGACGATCGGCGCGTACGGAACGAAGTCAAACGCCTCCCGGGCGCGTTCGACGAATCGGCCGACTGTCCGGTCATCTTTTTCGACGAGATCCCACTTGTTGATCGCCAGCACGATGCCTTTCTTGCGCTCCTCGATGTACCCCGCGATATGCATGTCCTGGGCCGCAAACGGCTCCGAGGCGTCCAGTACCAGCACCGCCACGTCCGCCCGGTCGATCGCGCGCATCGACCGCAGGACACTGTACTTTTCAATGCCTTGCTCGACCCGGCCTCTCCGTCGCACGCCGGCGGTGTCAACCAGCGTTATCGGCTGGGACTTGTACATCAACTGTGTATCAACCGAATCTCGCGTCGTACCGGGGATCTCCGAGACGATATGCCGGCTCTGACCGAGCAGGGCATTGAGAATCGCCGACTTGCCGACGTTCGGCCTACCTACCAGGGCGATTCTCGGATGCTCGGGATCCTCCTCCCCTCCGCGTTCCGGAAGCGCAGCGACGATCCGGTCAAGCAGATCGCCAATCCCCTGCCCGTGGATCGCCGACACGGGCGCGGGTTCCTCCAGTCCGAGGTTGTAGAACTCAACAGCATTGTCCTGGCGTTCCAGCGACTCGGCCTTGTTAACCGCAACGATGACCGGCTTCTCGGTTCGCCGGAGCAGGTCCGCGACTTCCATGTCACCGGCGGTCATTCCATAGACTCCGTCTGTCACCAACACGATGACATCCGCTTCTTCGAGCGCAAGGAGCGCCTGCTGCTGTGTAGCCCGGGAGATCTGAGCGGTCGTGGAGTGCTCGAGTTCCTGCTCAGCCTGCAACCCGCCAGTGTCGACAAGCGTGAACCAGGCATCCTGCCATTCGACCTCGCCGTAGATTCGATCCCGGGTCGTGCCCGGCACGTCTTCGACGATCGCCATTCGTTCGCCGATCAGGCGATTGAACAGGGCGGATTTCCCGACGTTCGGGCGTCCGACGATAGCAACGATTGGTCTGGGCATGATGTAGCGTCCTCGGCATTCCACTTCGTTGAGCGTCGAACACGAAAATGCGCGAGCGGAACCGCGCTGGGTCCGCCCGCGCGAGAGAATCGATCACGCAGGACTCAGGCGACCTTGCCGAGTTCCGAGATCAACTGATCAATCTGCTCCCGGTTGTTCATCTCGGTCGCGCAGATCAGCATCGTATTCTCCAGGCTGGAATCCACCTTCGAGAGATCGTACCCGCCGATGATTCCGGCCTGTTGCAAATGCCGGTTTACCTCATTGACGGAGACCGGGGTTCTGACGGCGAACTCATTAAAGAACTCGCCGGTACCAACGACATCGAACCCGTCCAGCGCGCTGATCTGGTCCGCCAGGTAGTGCGCGTTCTGGTAGCACATCTCGGCAATCTTTCGGAGCCCAGTGGGACCAACAGACGAAAGGTACACCGTTGCCGCAAGCGCCAGTAGTCCCTGATTCGTACATATGTTGCTGGTCGCTTTTTCGCGCCGGATATGCTGCTCTCTGGTCTGCAGTGCGAGAACGAAGCCGCGCTTGCCCTCCTCATCACTGGACATTCCAGCAAGGCGGCCTGGCAATTGCCGGACGAGATCCTGTTTCGCGGCGAGGATACCCACGACAGGTCCGCCCAGGCTCTGCGGCACGCCGAGCGACTGTCCCTCTCCTGTCACAATGTCGGCATCGAAATCACCCGGTGGCGGAAGCAGCCCCAGCGCAAGCGGGTAAACGGACACCATGAAGCGGGCGCCGGCCTTGTGCGCCTTGTCCGAGACGGCCTGAAGGTCCTCGATTCGCCCGAAGAAATTAGGATACTGGACGATCAGGCATGCCGTGGAATCATCAAGATGCTCGTCGAACGCCGCGGGATCGTTGGACAGAGTGTCAGCCGGAATTGGCAATTCAACAACCTCGACGTCCAGTCCGGTCGTGTACGTGTTCAGGACCGCGAGGTAGTGCGGATGAACCGTTCCAGCGACGACCACTTTCGTGCGCTTCTTCCGAGGGTTAACCGCGAGCAGGGCGCCTTCCGCGAGAGCCGTGGCTCCATCGTAGAGCGACGCGTTGGAGACGTCCATATTCGTCAACGCGGCAATCATCGACTGGAACTCATAAATGACCTGAAGTGTCCCCTGGGCGACCTCTGGCTGATACGGCGTATAAGCGGTGTGGTATTCACCGCGCCAGAGGATCTGGTAGACGGTCGCCGGTGAGTAGTGGTTGTAGATTCCGGCGCCCAGGAATGACGGACTCGCCGCCGTGTTGACATTTTTCGCCGCGAGCTGGTTCAGCTTGCGGTTCGCTTCCATCTCGGAAAGGGTTGGCGGCAGATTCAACTCCGGGAACCGAACGGAGTCCGGAATCACCTGAAAAAGCTCTTCGACCGACTCGGCGCCGATCGCCTCGAGCATTTCTTTCCGGTCTTCCGGCGTATGCGGTACGAACGACATGAATTCCTAACTCCTCAACTTGCCGCGCCATGGGCGCATTCACCGGGCCGGTTCCAACCGGCCTCTATG
>SKKR01000092.1 GCA_007123655.1 Thermomicrobiaceae bacterium | reverse complement strand
GACGTCCCGGAAAGCCACGGCGAACTTTATCTGTTCGAAGAGGCGCCGGAAGGACAGCTTCCCGTGCTGAGTTCTTCCCCGGCTGACGGCGACAGCTTTTCCCCGGCGTTCCGGGTGAACTACGTTCGGGTGTACGACGACAAGGGTGGGGTGACTGAGCCACTGACGTCGGAGAGCGGGATCCTTGGTGCGGCCGAGGGCGGATACGCGGAAATCGAGCGAACCGATATCGTGGTCAATTATCCGGTGATCACCTGGCCCGGTGGCCAGATCCCGGTTGATGATGACAAGGTAGAAGCGCTCGGTGGCGGCCAGCTGATCGAAGCACCGGATCTCAATGCCGGCGAGGTCACGCTCAAATTGCACCAGTGTTACCCGGGCAGCCGGTACATCATCACGGATACATCCATGCCGGAGATGGCGCCAATGATGGGGGCCGGCCCGGCCGGAGGATCGCAGTTGCTGATCGAAGCCGGCGCCGTTGCTCCGATCACGGTGTTTGCCAACGGACTCGAAGGCACCGGAGCAATGGGTTATCAACCTGGCGTCTTCAACACCGACGCGGGTGATCCGGCCTGGAGCCCGTTCTGGGAACACTTCACGGCTGAGTGGGAGGACGAAGCCGAGGCGGTCCCGGTGACCAACCAGCAGCAACTCGATGGACTGGTGGAGGCGGGATTGCTCGTCCGGTACGCGGGCACGCCGGAGACCGACCCTGACTCGTTTGTGGTCAATTGCTCAGTGCCGATCCTCGCGCCAGTAACCTGGCGCCCCTCTTAGCCAGTCCGAGAGGCATTTAGCGTGAAATCCGGCAGGGCACCGACCGGAGCCCTGCCGATCACGTTTAATGCCGGTCGCCTCTTTCCCAGTCGTGCACGATCCGGTATCGTGGGTCAGATCGGTCGCGACCGGGAAGGGAACTGAATGCAGCCGGCGAATCTGGCGCTCGTAAACGGACAGGTGAAGACACTGGACGCGTCCAGGCCGCATGCGGACGCGGTGCTGGTCCGAAACGGTCGCATCGTACGGGTTGGTTCCAACGAGGAAATTCAGGATTCACGGACGGACGAACCGGAATTCGATTGCGCCGGCCGTGCGGTGGTGCCCGGATTCATTGATGGCCACGCCCATCTGGAGATGACCTGCTGCGCGCTCGTGCACTGTCTTTCCTGCACGACCCCACCCTTCACCTCACTTCAGCAGATTGCCAGCGAGATCCGAAACCGCGCAGAGCATACCCACCCCGGCGAGTGGGTGATCGCTCGTTCGTCGTTCGGGATGCAGAACAAGGTCGACGAGCGGAGACTCTTCTCTCGGCGAGAGCTGGACGAGATCTCTGCCGTACACCCGATCATCGTGTATGCCGGACTGCACGTAACGATGCTCAACACGATGGCACTGAAGGAACTCGGTCTCTGGGAACGAGCGGAGTATCCACCGAAGGGAACCGTCATCCACCTGGACGAGAATGGCGAACCCGCCGGCGTGGTGACTGAAATCTGGGATCTCATGCCGGAGTTCTCCTGTGACCGGGTGAAATCCGCGGTCTCGCAGAAAATCACTGAGCTCTTTCTCGCACACGGGGTGACGTCGATCCACAACCTGCCGTACGGCGCAGAAGACATCCGGGCGATACAGGAACTCCAGGCAGAGGGAGTGTTGCCGAACCGGATCCGCTTCTATTACCACGTGCCCCACCACCTCTCGGTGGACGAGCTCGTCCGGACGGGACTGAAATCAGGATTCGGAAACGACGACCTTCGTTTCGGAGGAACCAAACTGTTCGTCGATGGGACTGGGCACGATGGGTTCGGAAACCGGTTGTTCGATGTCAAGTGGGAGCAGGACGAGCTCGACGAGGTGGTGCTGCAATCTCACCGCGCCGGCCTGCAACTCTGGATGCACACACTCTCCCAGCCGGCGATCGATATGGGGCTCGCCGCTATCGAGCGAGCGGTCAAGACGTTTCCCGCGCCACACCGTCACCGCCTGGAACATAGCGGTGATTTCGCGGATTCTCCGGAACAGATGGATCGAATGGAACGATCCGGCGTTTACGCGGTGGCCACGCCTCAGTTCATTTACAGCCAGGGCGACAAGCACGGTGACCGCTTCCCCCGCAACTTTCGGTATCGAACGTTGATCGACCGTGGCTTCGGTGTGATCGGTTCCAGCGACACGACCGGAACCGTGCCGGATGGCATTGCGCCGCTGTTCAACATGCATTGTGCGGTGAACCGGCAGACGCTGCGCGGGTCACACTTCGTCCCGGAAGAGGCTGTGAGCGCGGAAGAAGCGCTGAAGATGTTCACCATCTGGCCCGCAGCCGGTGCGTTCGAAGACCGGGACAAGGGGACGATCGAAGTCGGAAAACTGGGCGATTTCGCCGTTCTGTCTGACGATCCACTTGTCGTGCCCGGTGAACGTCTGGCGAACATTCAGGTAGAAGCGACGATCATAGGTGGCAACGTGGTGTACGAACGCTGAGTATCAGGAGGTTCCGTGTCATTAAGCGAAGTGCTTGGGGTCAAACCGGTTATCAACCTGGCGGGTCCGCTCACCAGACTCGGTGGGATGCCGCTCGAGCCAGACGTCGCGCAGGCGATGGCTGAGGCAGGTCATTCCTGTGCCCGGGTGGAAGATGTGCAGGAGGCCGCCGGGCGATATCTGGCGGAGGTCTGTGGCGCGGAGGCGGGGTACGTCACAAGCGGGGCAGCGGCCGGATTGACCGTCGGCGCGGCCGCCTGCATAGCCGGAAGGTCACCCGCCGCGATGGATCAACTGCCGGATACAACCGGTTTGCCCAACGAAATCGTCGTACAGCGGGCGCACGTTACGGCGTACAGCCACGCGCTTCGGGTTTCGGGCGCCCGACTCGTGGATGTCGGGTACGTGGGATATCCGGGGCAAGGAATCACCTGGCCGTGGCAGGTAGAGGCCGCAATCAATGATCGCACCGCTGCGATCTTCTATTCAGTTGGTTCCTCACGAGGTATCGTGGAGCTTCCGGAACTCGCAGAGATCGGGCGCAGGCACGATGTTCCGGTCATCGTTGACGCGGCGGCGGCACTTCCGCCAAAGGAGAACCTGCGCAAATTCATTCAGCATGGCGCAGATCTCGTCACCTTCAGCGGTGGCAAGGCAATCGGCGGCCCGCAGGCGTCCGGAATTCTGGTTGGCCGGAAGGACCTGATCGAGTCAGTCGCCTTGCAGCATCAGGATATGGATGTATATCCGGAAACCTGGACCTGGCGAGAACAGTACCTGGAATCCCACGTCCTGCCGGGGCCGCCTCACCACGGTCTCGGACGGCCGATGAAAGTTGCCAAAGAGGAGATCGCTGGTCTCGTCGTCGCTCTGCGACGCTTCCTGGAGCAAGATGAGGCGGCCGAACAGCAGCGGCAGAATGAAGCCTTACAAGCAATCGCTGATCGAGTCTCGAACCTGCCATGTCGAGCAGAGCTTCAGGATCCGTCAGTCACCGGCCGCCCGTACCCGCTGCTTCTGATCTTTCCGGAGGGTGGCAAGCGGACGGTAGCGGACCTGACGAACGAACTGATCGAAGGCGACCCGTCGGTGGCCGTCTCACAGGGATTCATGGACCTCGGCGCGATCGCCCTGCTCGCCACGGCGGTCCGAAAAGATCAGGTCGAGTCTGCAGCGGACCGCATCGCGGAGGTACTCGCCGACGCTTAGCGATCTGTGGAGCGACACGTCCGCGAGGTATCGGCGTCGGCCTGATCAGCCGGGTATCGTCCCGTTGCAGGGTTCGATTCGCGTGCGTGGAAGGTCGTAACGGATGAAGATCACGGCGGTCAGGGGATTCCCGGTCAAGGGGGGTCATCGAAACGTGTTTATCGTCAAGATCGAGACGGACCAGGGAATATCCGGTCTCGGTGAGAGCGGGATGTCCGGACGGGAATTGGCCATGCTCG
>SKKR01000336.1 GCA_007123655.1 Thermomicrobiaceae bacterium | reverse complement strand
GATCAGGACCCGTCACTCTGGAGCGCCGACGAAGACACACGACAGTCCATCAGAGACCGTCTTGGCTGGGTGCATTCCCATCGACTGATGCTCGAGCGCGTCAACGAGTTCGACGACCTGCGAGACGACATCGGTTCGGCCGGGTTCACCAGTGCGATTCTTCTCGGAATGGGAGGAAGCAGCCTCGCCCCGGAAGTCATCCACGGCAGTCTCGGCAGTGCCGACGGGTTCCCCGAGCTGACGGTCCTGGACACGACGAATCCAGACACCATCATGCGAACGCGGTCACAGGCCGACCTCAGCCGCACGCTGTTCATCGTGAGTTCGAAATCGGGAACGACGATCGAGACCGACACGTTGATGAGTTACTTCTGGCAGGAGACCGTAAGCGAAGTCGGTGAACAGCAGGCGGGGCGGCAGTTCATCGCCATTACCGATCCCGGATCCGCCCTGGAGTCACTGGCGCGCGAGCGTTCGTTTCGACATGTCTTCCTGAACCCGAAAGATATCGGAGGCCGCTATTCCGCGCTCTCCTACTTCGGTCTGGTTCCCGCCGCCATCATCGGTTCTGATATCCGGTCAATGCTCAAGAACGTCCCCCAGAACCACGTGGACCTCGAGCTTGGTCTCACGCTTGGAGTTCTGGCCAGACAGGGCAGGGACAAACTGACCTTCGTCTTGCCGGATCGACTCGCCGCTCTGGCCGACTGGCTGGAACAGCTTATCGCGGAGAGCACCGGAAAAGACGGGACAGGTATCGTTCCGATCAGCCAGGAACCGGTTGCCGGGATCGGCACCTACGGATCGGATCGCGTCTTTGTTGGTATGCAGCTTATGGACAATGTCGACCGGTCGATAGACACGTTCCTCACGGCGATCGAGTCCGGCGAGCACCCGGTCATCCGGATCAATATCCCCTCGATCGACCATCTCTACGGCGAGTTCTATCGGTGGGAAGTCGCGACGGCTGTCGCCGGGGCGGTCCTTGAGATAAATCCGTTCGATGAACCGAATGTGCAGGAGAGCAAGGACCTGACTAACGCTCTGCTCGATCAGTACCTGAAAACCGGCGAACTGCAAGTGCCCACGGCGACCCAGGCGTCGGACGCGGTGTCCGTGGCCGGCGGGGATCCGAGTTCACTGCACGATCCGTTCAAGTGGTTTCTCAATCAGGTTCGGCTCGGAGATTATCTGGCGATCCTCGCATTCAACGACAACCGGCCGGAGATTAATGACCGGCTCTTCGAGATCCGAAGACTGCTCCGGGACCGGCTCGGCGTCGCGACGACGCTCGGTCATGGTCCCCGGTATCTGCACTCAATCGGCCAGCTTTACAAGGGCGGTCCTCCGATGGGTGCATTCCTTCAGATCGTCACGATGCCGGACCACTCCCTCCCGATCCCTGACCGTGAGTACCCGTTCGAGATCCTGTTCTTCGCGCAAGGACTGGGGGACTTCCAGGCGTTACAGGAGCGTGCCCGGCCGGTCCTGAGACTTGTTACCCACGGGGATGAAATCGCCGCGTTGGACGAAATTATCAGTTCGGTCGTCTCCGCCGCGATTCAGTAGTCGAGCCGGTCGGTGACACCGTCCCAGGTATCGGAGAGCATCACCTATGGAGATCGCGATTCTTGGACTCGGGCGCATGGGCGGGAATATGGTCAGGCGCCTGAGACGCGACGACCACCGGGTTATCGCCTGGAATCGAAGCCCGGAGCCGGTCAGAGAGGCAGAGGGTCACGGCGCAATCGGCTCCTACACGCTGGATGAGATGCTGGGCCATCTTTCCGCACCGCGCGTCATCTGGATGATGGTGCCGCATGGTGACCCCGTGGACACCATGATCGGCGATCTCCTCCCGCGGCTCGATAGCGGGGACATCCTGATCGACGGGGGAAACTCCAACTGGAAAAAGAGCGTGGAGCGCTCGGAACGGGTCCGGGCCGCCGGGGTTAACTATCTGGACATCGGGGTCAGCGGCGGTATCTGGGGGCTCGAGATCGGGTACTGCCTGATGATCGGCGGTGACGAACCGAGTTTTAAACATGTCGAACCGGCGTTCCAGACGCTCGCGCCAGAGAACGGATACCGGCTGGTCGGCCCCAATGGGGCCGGTCACTTCGCCAAGATGATTCATAACGGCATCGAATACGGCATGATGCAGGCCTACGCAGAGGGCTTCGAACTCATGGACGCGTCCCCGTATGACTACGACCTGCACGGGATTGCCGACCTCTGGAACAGCGGCAGCGTGGTGCGCTCGTGGTTGCTGGAACTCGCCGGACGGGCGTTCGCCGAAGATCCGGACATGGAGGCAATCCGGGGATACGTTGAAGATTCTGGCGAAGGGCGCTGGACGATCGAACAGTCCATCGATACAGCGGTCCCGGCGCCGGTGCTGACGTTGGCCCTGATGATGCGGTTCCGCTCCCGACAGGAAGACTCGTACTCGGCGCGGGTTGTCGCGGCGCTTCGCAAGGAGTTCGGCGGACACGCCGTGAAGTCCAGCGAGGACTGAGCGCACTGAGAACCGATTGCCCGGTTCCAGGCACACAGAGATCAGTTTGCGCGCCGTTGGAGGAATTGATGTCCCACAGCACAGTTGAGAATCCACTGCGCGAAGGGCTCAGTCTCGAGCGTCTGCCGTCCCCGTGCGCCATGGTCATCTTCGGGGCATCGGGAGACCTGACTCGCCGCAAACTTATGCCGGCCCTGTACGATCTGGCGCTCGAAGGACTGCTGCCTCCGGGTTTCAGCGTCGTCGGCTATGCCAGACGGTCGATGACATCTGAGGAGTTCCGGGAAGAGATCCGGGAGTCGATCCGCCGGTTTGCCCGCCGGACGCCGATCGATGAGCGCATGTTGCAGAGTTTCGAAGAGGGCGTGTTCTACGTCCCCGGGGATTTCTCCAGCCCGGACGATTATCAACGCCTTTCCGAGGAACTCACCCGGCTTGACCGGGAGCGACACACGGGAGGAAACCGGGTCTACTACCTTGCCACGCCGCCGAACGCCTACGACGGCATCGCGGCGCACCTGTCACAGGCAGGACTGGTCAGTCCTCCGGGAGCGGACTCGTGGACTCGGCTGATTGTCGAGAAGCCGTTCGGCCACGATCTCGACAGCGCCCGCCGCTTGAACGAGCATCTCCTGGAGCATTTCGCCGAAGAGCAGATCTACCGGATCGATCACTACCTCGGCAAGGAAACGGTTCAGAACATGCTGGCGTTCCGGTTCGCCAACGGCATCTTCGAGCCAATCTGGAACCGGACGTTTATCGATCATGTTCAGATTACCGTGGCGGAGAGCATCGGCATCGAGAACAGGGGAGGCTACTATGACGAAGCCGGCGCGCTGCGGGACATGGTGCAGAATCACATGCTGCAACTGATGAGCCTGGTCGGCATGGAGCCGCCGCCCGCGTTCGATGCGGACAGCGTGCAGGACGAAAAAGTCAAGGCGCTCCAGTCGATCCGACCAATCGACCCTGATCACGTCGACGACGTCACCGTCCGGGGCCAGTACGTTGAGGGATGGATGATGGACGAGCAACTGCCCGCCTACCGGCAGGAGCCACGCGTCGATCCCCAATCCACCACGGAAACCTACATCGCGCTGAAGCTGTTCATCGACAACTGGCGCTGGGCGGGCGTACCGTTTTACCTGCGGACCGGCAAGCATCTTCCCAGGCGTGTCTCCGAGATCGCAATCACGTTTCACAAGGCGCCACACCCGCCGTTTGCGACCTCCGTGACGGAATCATTGGAACCGAATGTGCTGGCTATCCGAATACAACCGGACGAGGGTATCACGCTAAAGACCACCGCCAAGGTACCGGGACCGAGCATGCGCCTGAGATCGGTGAACATGGGGTTCCTTTACGGGACGTCGTTCCTCGTGGAATCACCGGATGCCTATGAACGATTGCTGCTCGACT
>SKKR01000196.1 GCA_007123655.1 Thermomicrobiaceae bacterium | reverse complement strand
GGCCGCTCTGAGCACTTCCCGGAACGCCTCGTGCTCGGCTGCCGCGGTGTCGTGATCCATTGGGCCAAGATAGGAGAGTTCGTCCCAGGAGATGGTGTTCCGCGGATGAATGGGTGGATAGACGAGAACCCGGCGGAGTGGCCCGACAACCGTCTGTCCCCCAAATTGCCTGCTTCTCCCGGTGGACATCGGGAAACTTCCCCCTTTGAATAACATCGCCACGCGTCTGGCCGGATACGTCGCGCTGCGACGATTACGGTCACCGACCGCATTGTACGCGGCGACGCCTGAGGGGGCTATGGCGTCACTTAGCTGAGTATGGGTTTGCGCGGTTGTGGTCGGGGAATACCGGAATCGCCGACCTCGATCGCGTGTTTGATCACCTTCATCGACTTCCCGATCGGCAGTCCCGAGAACGGGAACACGGTGAGCACCCCGGTATGTTCGAAGGCAAGCTCGGTCGCCCAGCGGTATTCTTTGCCACCGAGACCGACCGCAACGTAGAACGAATCCAGTCGCAAATCCTTCACCTGCTGGCGAAGTGTATCCAGGTGTACCGGGTTCGAAGACTTCTGTTTGAACGTCATTTCGTACGGTTCCGGAATGACGAAATTGGGCCGGATGAACCCGTACTTTGCGCTCAGTATCACCCAGCGATCGGCGAATCGCTCGGCGTAGGCGCGGTTCAGCTTGAACGGTGCGCCGGTGTAGGCGTGATACGCCTCGGTCGGCCCGGCGTACGGCATTTTCCCCCAGATCTTGGCTGAGCCACACGGGACGATCACCAGGATGTCATTCACTCGTCTTCTCCTTCCGCGCGAATGTCCAGGCCTGCTAACCCCGAATCGCGCAGACCACGCAACGGTTGGTTACTTTCAATTCCGTAGTTGCTATTGCCTCGTGACATTCACTGCTCTGCGGTGCTAGACCGATCGTACGTTGCCGAAAATCAGACCATGCTGGCTTGTTGGTCCAGCCCCCGTTCGATGACAGGACGGAAATGGACGTGTAACGAACGAGAGGAGACGACGCAGTGATCCCCGGCTCATTCTCCTACTCCTCCCCGGGAAGCGTCCCGGAAGCGATCGAGCTACTCGTCCAGCACGGCTTCGACGTCAAGGTGCTCGCCGGTCGCGAGAGCCTGATTCCCGTGATGCGGTTCCGGCTCCTGGAGCCGAAATACATCATCGACATCAACCGGATTCCCGGAATGAACCAGGTTGAGGAACGCAATGGCTACCTCTCAATCGGCGCGCTGGCACGTGAGTCCGCCGTTGAACAATCCGACATCATCAAGCGGCGGTACCCCATTATCTACGACACCGCGGAGATGATTGCTGACCCGTTAGTACGAAATCTGGCGACGATGGGCGGGAATCTGGCCCATGCGGATCCAGGAAACGATCATCCAGCCACGATGCTCGCGCTCCGAGCCGAAGTCGTCGCGGTTGGTCCCAATGGAGAACGCGTAATCCCGATCGACGAGTTCTTCGTCGATTCATTCGCCACGGCGCTTGAACCGGACGAGATCCTCACTGAGATCCGGGTGCCGGCGGCGAAGCCGCGCTCAGGTGGCGCATACAGCAAGCTGGAGCGAAAGGTCGGAGATTACGCTGTCGCGGCGGTCGCCGCGTACGTTGAACTTGGTGAGGACGGCACGATCCAGCAGGCGGGCATGGCACTGACGAACGCGTCCTACATGCCGATCCGGGCGAGCAATGCGGAGAAGACGCTCGGCGGCCAGCAACCTTCTGATGAGTTGATCCGCGAGGCCTCAAGTGTGGCCAGTCAGGAAGCCGATCCCTCGAGCGACCTTCGCGGCAGCGCCGACTACAAGCGCGCAATGATCCGAACGATGACTCGACGAGCGTTGGCGAAGGCGCTCGATCGCGCCAGGACGAACAGCTGACAGGGGAGGACAACCGTCGATGGCAGGCGAACACGTAACCGTGAAGGTGACCGTTAACGGAGATTCGTACAGCCGGGAGATCGAGCCGCGTACGCTACTGGTCCTTTTCATTCGCGAGGAGCTTGGCCTGATCGGCACGCACATCGGATGCGACACCACAAGCTGCGGGGCGTGCACCGTCCGCTGGAACGGCCAACCGGTAAAGTCTTGCACCGTTTTCGCGGTCCAGGCAGACGGTCAGGAGATTCAGACAGTCGAAGGGCTGGAGCAAGGCGGTCAGTTGCACCCGATTCAGGAAGGGTTCTGGGAGGAACACGGGCTGCAATGTGGTTTTTGCACACCGGGCATGATGATGACCGCGTCCGCACTCCTTGAAAAAACCCGAACCCGAGCGAAGAGGAGATCCGGCACGCGATCTCCGGGAACCTGTGCCGGTGCACCGGGTACGTCAACATCGTTCGCTCGATCCAGTACGCCGCGAACAAGTTGAACCAGCAGCCAGCCGCTGCCGCCGGCAACGGTGGGGAGGAGTAGCAATCCATGTCCGCAACCGAAACTCCGATCCAGGGAATGGGATCCCGCTTGAAGCGTAAGGAGGATCCACGATTTATCCGGGGCGAGGGGACCTACGTCGACGACGTCAAACTCCCGGGAATGCTCTATCTCGATATCGTTCGCAGCCCGTTTTCCCACGCCAGGATCAAGAGTATCGACATCTCAAAGGCGCTCGAGATGCCGGGAGTTCTGGCGGTCATAACCGGCAAGGACCTGGAAGAGGCAGGTCTGCACTGGATGCCAACCCTGATGAGCGACCAGCAGATGGTCCTGCCCACCGACCGGGTCGTGTACTACGGGCAGGAAGTGGCCGCGGTCCTCGCCGATAGTCGCTACGCCGCGGCGGACGCGGTCATGGAGGTGCAGGTCGAATACGAGTCGCTGGAGGCGGTCGTCGACCCGGTGAAGGCACTGCAACCGGAGTCGCCACTCGTCAGACCTGACAAGGAAGAAAAGACGAATCTCATCTGGACCTGGGAAGCCGGCGATGAATGGGCGACCGACCGGATCTTCAACGAAGCCGACGTCGTTGTCGGAAAAGACCTCTACATTCCCAGGATTCACGTCGCGTCGATCGAGACCTGCGGCTGTATCGCAAGTTTCGATACGACAAGTCAGAAGCTGACGATCTGGCTGACCAGCCAGGCACCTCACGCCCACAGAACGGTGTTCTCCCTCGTCAGTGGCATCCCGGAGACGAAGATCCGCATAATCTCGCCGGACATCGGCGGCGGATTCGGCGGGAAGGTGCCGGTCTATCCCGGATACGTCCTGGCCACGGTCGCCTCCCTGCAGACCGGAAAACCGGTCAATACGGCCTGGGCACGTACGCCAGCCGGAGCACGCCGACGGCCGGCGCGGCCACGGCGGTCGTGTCCCGAAAGATCCGGGAGAAAGCGCGAAAGCTGGCATCGCACCTGCTCGAAGTCAGCGAAGACGACCTGGAGTGGGCCGATTACAAGTTCCGCGTCAAGGGCGCGCCAGAGCGGGCCGTGACGATGGCAGAGATCGCGTTCGCCGCCTACACCAACTTCCCGCAGGGGCTCGAAGGCGGGCTCGAGGCCGTAACCTACTACGACCTGCCGAACCTGACATTCCCGTTCGGCGCATATCTCTATGTGGTCGATATCGACCGTGGCACAGGTCAGGTCAAGCTGCGTGATTTCCTGGCGCTGGACGACTGCGGCACAATCATCAACCCGATGATCGTGGAAGGCCAGATCCGCGGTGGTCTGACCATGGGTCTGGCTCCCGCGCTGTACGAGGAGATCGTCTACGATGGCGGACAGGTCGTCAATCCGAACTTCAAGGATTATCGGATCCCCGGCCCTACCGAACTCCCCTACGATTCGGAAGCTCGCGAACTGTTCGAGTTCGTTCAGGACCGATATCCTGGAACTGACCTGCTGGGCTACCACGAGCGGGAACGGGAGATGGTGACGCGACAGGATTTCAAGGCGGCGATCAGCGACCGTCTGACCGACAG
>SKKR01000539.1 GCA_007123655.1 Thermomicrobiaceae bacterium | reverse complement strand
CGGAGGAAGTCCGGCCAGCATCGCGTATGCCATCGCCTGGGGTACCAGCATAACGGCAACCACGACTCCGGCAATGAGGTCTCCGGAGAACTGGTCTGAACGATATCGGGTGATCCAGCCCGCGGCGGGGATCCATCGCGTCAGGCGAGTGCGCCACCTGGGCACGCGCCCGGAGCCGTTTGCGTTGTCGCTAGGATTCGTCACAGGGGCCGCATTCCTGGCGCATCGAGCAGGATCCCGTCATATCCGGGCACGCTGAACATCCGTTCGTACGTATCATAACGAGAACGTCTCCCCTTCACAAAGCGAGCCCCTGTTGGGACTGCAGGGCGGCTATTGCCCTTTCGCAGGGTCGCCGCGCAATTGAGAAGAGGTCACCCTGAGCCCAGTGGAGACGTCATTGTGCAGCAACGTTCCAGGAGTTTGATGCACGGGATGGTGTTCCGGTTACACTGGATGATAGGTTCAAATCATCGAATGCGAACCGGATTGGTTCGGCGTTCCCTGCCTGATGAGTTCATCGGATCCATGGAGTGCCCCGTGCGTGCAGATTACTCGCAAGAGGATGTAACCACTCAGGGTCGACACGCATCCAACGATACAGCGGGCCGAAAAACGGCTTAGCCAGTCACATTTAGCGAACCGTTGCGCGATGGAGGTTTACGTGAGCACGACGACCCAGATTCCGACAACCGTGACGCCCGAGCAGGTGAACAGTCTGCTGCAGGATGGAGCCCGGATCATTGACGTCCGCATGCCGGCGGAGTACGAATCCATGCACATTCCGGGAAGCTACAATGTTCCGCTCGACCAGCTCGCGGAACACCGAGATGAATTCACCCGGGCCGCGGACACTCCGGTCATACTGGTGTGTGCGAGTGGAATGCGGGCGCGCAAAGCGGACAATGAGCTACGCGCGGCCGGGCTGGACCGGATATCGGTCCTTGAAGGCGGGATAACCGCCTGGGAACAGCAGGGCCAGAATGTTGCCCGGGGGACTCAGAAGTGGTCGCTGGAGCGCCAGGTCCGCCTGGTAGCCGGATCGCTCGTCCTGGCGGGAGCCGCGGGTGGGCTGTTGCTCTGGCAACCGCTGACATTGCTTTCCCTTTTCGTGGGTGCGGGACTCACGTTTGCGGCGATCACGAACACATGCGGGATGGCAATGCTGCTTGCGAAGCTCCCGTACAACAAGGGGCAATCTTGCGACATTCAGGAGGTCGTTCAGCAGCTTTCGGCTGAGACGTCCAACTGAGTGATGCCCGCGAATCAGGAAAGGACCCGGCTGTGATTCTTCGAGACCTTTACCACCGCGATCTGGCGCAGGCCAGCTACTTTCTGGGATGTGCCGCGACCGGCGAAGCGATGATCATCGATCCGAACCGGGACGTGGACCAGTACACTGAACTCGCCGACCGTGAGGGACTTGCGATTACCGCGATCACCGAAACGCACATCCACGCGGATTATGTATCCGGCGCACGAGAACTGGCGAAGCGAACCGGGGCCACAATCTATCTCAGCGATGAAGGCCCGGACGACTGGAAATACGCGTTCGCTGATGAACTCGGCGCGACACTCATCAAAGATGGCGACACGATCTGGGTGGGCAACATCAGGGTCGATGTCCTGTATACGCCGGGACATACCCCGGAGCACGTGTCGTTTCTGGTGACGGACACTGCTGGCGCGGACCAGCCGATGGGCATCTTCACCGGTGACTTCGTCTTTGTCGGCGACGTCGGGCGACCGGACCTGCTGGAGAAAGCGGCCGGGCACGCCGGCACGATGGAGGACGGCGCTCGCAAACTGCACCAGTCGATTCAACGCGTCAAAGAACTCCCTGACTTCGTTCAGATCTGGCCAGGCCACGGGGCCGGAAGTGCGTGTGGCAAAGCGCTCGGTGCCGTTCCCCAGACGACAATTGGCTACGAGCGACTCTTCAACTGGGCATTTCAGATTGAGACCGCGGAAGAGTTCGTCCAAGCCGTACTGGAAGACCAGCCTGAGCCGCCGGTCTATTTCGCGCAGATGAAGAAGGTCAACAAGGAAGGCCCGGCGCTTCTGAGCGAGTTGCCCAGCCCTCGACTGCACGAGATCACAGCTCTGGCGCAGAAACTGGATGCCGGTGAGCACGTGGTCGATACTCGACCAGGCGAGCGATTCGCCGAGCGACACATCCCGGGCACATTCAGTATTCCGTTCGACAGTGGTTTCGTGACCTGGGCCGGCTGGCTACTGCCCTATGACAGGCCATTCAGCATGATCGCGGACCCGGAGAAGATCGAAGAGATCACGCACGAGCTTCGGATGATCGGTCTCGATTCGTTCGAGGGCTACTGGCCGTCGAACGTCGTGGATCAGTGGGAAACGACTGGCGGGCGGATTGCATCCGTTGAGCAGGTTTCGGTTGCTGAACTGGATCGACTGGGTGACTATCAGGTAATCGATGTACGCGGAGCGACCGAGTACAACGACGGACACATCCCGGGAAGCCGGAACATCCCGGTAGGGTACGTCCGGGACCGTCTCGACGAGATTCCGACCGATCAGCCAGTCGTGTTCCAGTGCCAGACTGGCAGGCGGTCGGCGATTGCCGCGAGTCTCGCCGCCGAGGCTGGACGCTCTTACATCTACAACCTGACCGGCGGGTTCAGCGCCTGGCACGAGGCCGGCAAAAACGTCGAGTCAGAATCGAAAGAACCGGCCGCCGCGTCCTAGCGGACACCGATATCGCGAAGGAAATGTCCCGGAGCCTCCGGTTCAGAGGCTCCGGGATTAACGCCAGAAGGACGGCTTTCCCCTCGTCACGGGCACGGCTCGGTTGCGTTAGATTCCCCGGAAGACCGCCGCCCGTATTCTCCGTGCCGCGGACCTGTTGCGCAGATTCCAGCGTGGATTTAGAGTACCTATGCGCCAGCCTGACGCGTAGGAGCGGGTTCAAGGTAGCCGACGGCTATCTCGACAGGTGGTTGCAGCGATTGCGCGCTTCGGGAACTCGATTGGGCCATGGATTCCGGCGCGTCGCCCTGAATCCACCGTCGCGGCCCACGCGTTCCACGGAGATGCGACGAACACGCGACCGCCGGGCGGCACTCCTGCCGGTTGAAGGGGACAACCGATGGCAACGTATGTTCTGGTACATGGAGGCTTCACCGGAGGCTGGGTCTGGAGATCGGTTCGCGCTTATCTGGAAGCAGCCCGCCACCGCGTCTATACTCCGACGCTCACCGGGCTGGGCGAACGATCGCATCTCATCAGCCCGATCCTGGATCTCGACACCCACATACAGGACATCGTGAACGTCCTGCACTATGAGGATCTCCACGACGTCGTCCTGGTCGGTAGCAGTTACGGTGGGATGGTGATCACCGGAGTCGCCGATCGCGTCCCGGAACGAATCGGACATCTTATCTACGTGGACGCGTTCGTCCCGGAGAACGGCGAATCGGTGTTCGACCTCGTCACCCCGTCCCTGCGGTCTCAGTTCATGGCTCAGGCGAATACACAGGGCGATGGCTGGCGGGTCTCGCCGCTGTCTGACGGCGACGCTCGACGGGTCGCTCAACCGATTAAGACACTCAAACAGCCGATCTGGCTGCTAGGAAAGGCTCCGAAGGAAATCCGACGAACGTTCATCCGCTGCACCGAGCCTCGATCGCCAAGCATTGATAGCTCTGACGAGCGCGTGCGAGACGACTCCGCGTGGCAGTATCTCGAACTGGAGACCAGCGGCCGGGCCGCGACGCAGGCGCCCAAACGGCTCACTGAATTGCTGACTCAGGCCATCCAGCAGGATGACTAATCGGCCGCGTTCCCGGCGAGCGCAACCGCGCGAGCGTTCCAGACCATCTCTCGTCGCTCGTCACCCCTCACGCCCAGATAGACTGACGCCATCGGAAACACACCTTCCGCATCGCGCAACTCCCTGAACGCGAGTCCGTCGAGCTGAAGCCGGCT
>SKKR01000232.1 GCA_007123655.1 Thermomicrobiaceae bacterium | reverse complement strand
GCGTAGGCCAGCGTTGCCCCGACCAGGCCGGCCAACGCAACGCGGGGAAGCCGGATCTCCCAGATTATCCGGTCCCAGGTCGCCGGCCAGTCGGCCTCGACGTTGACGCCAGGAAGCGCCGCAACCAGGATCCGCAACACGTCACTCGCCGGGATCGAAGCGGCACCGCTCAGCATCGACGCGGACGTAATCAGGACCAGGATCGCCAGGCCCGCCGCGATGCGGCCTCGGATCTGGCGCGTTACCGGCGCAGACGACGCGTGGTCGTCAGGCAGCGGCTGCGACGTCGAGATCGCCGTGCGCGACTGGGATTCCATGTATGCTCTCGAATTCTTCCGGATACAGGAGTTCGGCCAGTTGCTCGAGCGCCTCGATGATTCGCGGCCCCGGCCTGCTGATGATATCCCCATCGATTTCGTGGACACGGTCGTTCCGAACCGCCTGAACGGCGCTCCATCCGGGTCGCTGTCTCAACGAGTCCGCGGCTGTCCCATCCGGTGGTCCGTGCGACGCAACGATAATCACGTCAGGGTCTTCTTCCAGAATGACTTCTTCCGAAAGCTGGGGATAGTCACTGATTGCGCCTTCCGCGATATTCTCCGCACCGAGCAGTGTGTAGAGATCGCCGACGAAGCTGTTCGGCCCGACGCTGAACAGTGATTCGTCAAGCTCATGGTATACGCGCGGCCCCTCGTCATGCTCCGGAATCCGGCCGATTATCTGATCGATCCGGGATTCGAGATCTATCACGAGCTCACTAGCCGTAGCAGGATTCCCGGTGACGTCGCCGAGCGCGTTGATCTGCTCGATCAGACCATCGACGCTGGTCGGCGCATCGAGAAACAGCACCGGCACGCCGAGGTCCTCCAGCAGTTCGACGATCCCGTCCGCGTCGAACACCACGTAGACGAGGTCTGGTTCCAGATCAAGGATCGCTTCCGGGTCGGGCTGGTAGGCGTCCAGCTGCGGGAGATCGTGCGCCACTGTCGGGAAGTCAGAGAACATGTCGACAGCAACCAGTTGATCACCGGCTCCAATCTCGAACAAGACTTCCGTGGCTCCCGGCGACAGAGAAACAATCCGCTGTGGCTGCTCCTCTATCGTGAGTTCAACGCCGTCCGTACGTGTAACGCTGACCGGATAGCTGGCTGAATCGTCATCTCCGGCGTCTTCGCTTCCGGAACGGTCGGTTTCCTGCTCTGTCCGCGTATCGGCATCGTCGTCTGCGAGATCGGAGGCGGCCACAGGGGTCGTGTGCGGTTCGGTGTCGTCCGACTGATCAGCCTCACGGGTCGTACAACCGGCAAGCGCGAGTATGACCGCGACTGACGCGATTGAAAGAACCACCAGCAAACGGTGCCACGCGTTCAGCATGTCCTGTACCCTTTCATTGCACCCATCGGCAATAAAGCAACCCCCGGCAATCACCTGGGGGCGGGCACTTCCAGATCCAGCAACAGAAAAACTTCCGATCCGACCGGAGTCAGGAACGGAAGTTCAGTCTCGAAGTACTGGTCATGTCCGTGCCTTTCCTCGAAGGCCTGCGAGAACACCGGTACAGGCTGGCGACCTGGCTTTGCTGACGAATCAGCATCACAGTTGCGGGACAGCGCCGGACTCACACCGGCTTCGCATTTACCCCGTTTGGGCACCCGTACCACAGATATGAACTTGTGACTGCCACTATAAGGCGGGGACTCCCTGATGTCAACTGACAGCGGCGGTTACTCGCGTCGGGTCATCAGAAGCCCGAAGCGCGGGCGCGGCTTCACCGTACTTCCCGGTTATTGCGTGCCTCGTGGAACTTCTCTATACTCACGACGTCTGGCGTTTCCCAGCATTAACCGTGTATCTCAACTATCGCCCCGCCGAACCAACCCGGACGGATCTCGATGAAACTGATCATTGCCGTTATTCAGGACGAAGACGCAGAAAACCTGGTTTCCGCACTCGTAGAGGAGAACTTTCGCGTCACACAAGTCAGCACCACCGGAAGCCTGTTGCGCACCGGGAACACCAGTCTCCTGATCGGCGTCGACGACGAACAGGTGCCTGACGTCTTCCGAATTATCGGATCGGTCTGTCATCGTCGAACGCAGGTCGCCGTGCCTTATTCTCCCGCGCTGGAACCAGGCCTCATGTATCTGGCGGAGAATCTCGAGGTCGAAGTTGGCGGGGCGATTATCTTTGTCCTCAACGTCACCCGCTTCGAACGCATCTACGCCCACTAGCTTCGCAGGCACGGCCTGCCGCAGCCGTTATCGATTGCATTTCCGGGACCAAACCGTTAGAATGCGTTTGTAGAACATATTTTCTAATTCACGCGCGCCACGAACGGGGAAGAGGTGGAAATCTATGGAAGAACGTCAGAAGGCTATCGACACGGCGATGGCGCAGATCGAACGCCAGTTCGGCAAGGGTTCGATCATGCGCATGGGAGACGGTGCCGGCCAGATCCACATCGAGGCGATCCCCACAGGTTCGATCGCGCTCGATCTGGCGCTCGGCGTCGGCGGGATTCCGCGCGGCCGAATTACCGAGATCTATGGCCCGGAGTCCAGCGGAAAGACGACGCTAGCTCAGCACGTCATCGCCGAGGCTCAGAAGCTCGGCGGCGTCGCGGCCCTCATCGACGCCGAGCACGCATTTGACCCGGTTTATGCCGAGCGATGCGGGATCAACCTGCAGGAGCTACTGATATCCCAGCCTGATACGGGCGAGCAGGCGCTCGAGATCGCGGAAACCCTTGTACGCAGCGGCGGGGTGGACGTCGTCGCTGTTGACTCGGTGGCCGCGCTCGTTCCCCGCGCGGAAATCGATGGGGACATGGGAGACGCCCACGTCGGCCTGCAGGCTCGACTGATGAGCCAGGCGCTCCGAAAGCTGACCGGTGCGATCAGCCGTTCCAAAACGTCGGTCGTGTTTATCAATCAGCTTCGGATGAAGATCGGGGTGATGTTCGGCAACCCGGAGACGACAACGGGAGGTCAGGCGCTGAAGTTCTATTCCTCCGTTCGTCTCGATATTCGCCGCGTCGAAGCTATCAAGTCCGGGCAGGACACCATCGGCATGCGCGCTCGCGTCAAAGTGGTCAAGAACAAAGTCGCGCCACCCTTCCGACAGGCCGAGTTCGACATCATGTACAACGAGGGGATCTCAGCCGTCGGGAGTGTTCTCGACGTCGGGGTCGATCTGGGCGTCATCAGAAAGAGCGGCGCCTGGTACTACCTGGAGGAAGAGCGGCTCGGCCAGGGACGGGAAAACGCCAAGGAGTTCCTCAAAGCCAATCCCGATGTTATGAGCGATATCGAAACCCGCATCAGGCAGCTGTCACCTGAACTCAGCCATCATATGGAGTACGCCGGCTCGGAAAGTGACGGTGATGCAGAGGCGATCGAGGAAAGCGAGACAGCGGAGGCAAGCAGTCAGGCCGCGTCGCAGTAGGGTCACTAACGTCCGATAAAGACTCAAGCTCGAATCGGAAGGCAGGTGCTCACCCGCCGTGAGGCGCCGGTTCCCGGAGTTCTCCGATCCGGCGGGGCTTCCCCGAGCTACTCGAGCTCAGATCAAAGGTATCTCGGTCTGGCGGTTCGACATTCGATTCGATCAGTCAAGAAAAGAGTGAGCCGGACGCGATGCGTCCGGCTCGACCTGTTTCACAGAGACTTGATGCGAGATCAGGAAATGCGGCGCGCGGTGTAGTACCGCTGGCCCCAGTATGAATCCCACAGATCACTAATAATCACACCGCTACCGGGTGTCGACGCGTGGATGAACTGCCCGTTACCGATATAGATCCCGGAATGCGACAGCCCCCAGCGATAGGTATTCTGCTGAAAGACGAGATCGCCAGGCTGCAACTGGTCAGCAGGCACGTACGTTCCACGGTTGACCTGTGCTTCCATCACGCGAGGGAAGTCCGCGCCGGTCACCTGATTCACAACGTAGAATATAAACCCGGAACAGT
>SKKR01000306.1 GCA_007123655.1 Thermomicrobiaceae bacterium | reverse complement strand
TCTGACTGGCGATGCGCAGGTTACGGAACGCAATCCTCGTCGCGCCCGGGCGATCGGCTCACCTTCCTCGAACGTTGAACCGATCGGCCTTGTCAGATACCGGGAAACGGCTTCGGCATCGATCTCAAGCTCGCGGGCGACGTTCAGAATAAGCGGGCGCGACGCTGCAACCGTTCCGGACGCCAGCTGCGTCTGCGGTTCGACGCGATCTCCGACCCGAACCGAAATCTCCCCATCGCTGTCAAGGTGCCGCTCCACAAAGAAGACGGCGTCCCGGACGATGACCGGTTCAAAGCCCACTGCCTGCTGTTGAGTTGCCATCTGCACAGCCTAGCCTTTTCCCACGTCAAGGGCGGCGGACCATCGCTGAAGTGTCGAGTGGCGTGCCTCGCGCTCCTCCGGCAATGCGACCGGTCTGCCGCGGCAATCGAAAAGTATGCCGAGTTCTCCACCATGAACGACCCGCTCGTCCGAATACGCAACCGGCTCTCCGGCAGCGTGCAAACCGACCGAAAACTCGGCAATCGGGCGAACAGTGACCTCGGCGGTCTGCCCTTCCGCGAGAGGAACGCGCGTCACGTCACCGAACTGCAGGGTGAGTTGCTGCCGCTCTCCGCCATCGAAGGCGATCTCAACCTCGGCAATCTGGTTACCTGCCTGTCCATGTCCATCTCCATTGAGCACGATGCACGACGCAAGCGGGGAAAGGAAATCGTTCTCAATCACCTCTCGCGCATAGTCCGGCTGACCCGCCGAGAGGGCGCCGAGCGAGGCCACGATATTATCCCGGTCGACCGATAGCATGACCAGTCCGTCAGATGGAAGCACACGAAGGGCGTCGAGCGCCACCAGCGGCGCAGCGTCACCGGTGTTGTCGAGCACATCCCTGCCCAGCACCACCAGATCCACATCGAGATGGTCGTCGATACCGGAATGTCGCGCCGCCAGGAGTGCCGTCTCCCGGATTGCTCCCGCGGCGACCTGCATGTCGTTCGGTCCGTAGAGTGACGCGAGCGGCCGGAGCGCGCGGTTGAGCAGCCAGTGTCTGACCTCATCATCGGTCATCTGTGCGGGCACCCATCGCGCGATGTTACTCGACGGAATCTGGATGAGTGAGCGCGCCGCTCCCCCGATGTCGAGATCGCCACGATAGACCGAAAGGGCTCCGGTATCCGAGGCCACTTCGATCAAGGTACCGTTCTGACACAGAAGAGCGGCGAGCCGTCGTCCCATCCGCCTGTGCAGGAAAGCAACCACGCTTTCGACACTCTGAACTCGATCCACGAACGTGCCGGAGGAGAACATGCGCAACGATGGTTCGCGATGCAGGCTAGATGCGTACTGATCCCGAAGCTCGGATTCAACCGCGCTCGCGATCTCGTTGGGATCATACTCAGCAGGGTCGATACCGCTCAGATCGAACGACTCATCGAGCACCTCCGCGGCAACCTGTTGGCGCTCATCGTTCCCGACGATAATTCCCTGCGTGGTCCCGAACTCCGGCCCAACACTGGCGATGACTTCCAGCGACGAGCGCCAGTCTTCGTCCCGGGAATCTCCGGCAATCAGTACCAGCACGGTCGGCCTTGAATAACGCAGCCAGCTCTCGACCGCCGTGGGAGAAATTGTTGTCTCTGCCCATCGGAAATAATCGGCGGCCTCCGATAACACGGAAACGGTCCGCCTCACGGAACTTCGGAGCACATGAGTCAACTCGGGACTCCCAAGCGACAGCAGTCCGGTCCGGATCGGCGAAACCGGGACACCCGTGACAAACACGGCGTCAGCTCCATCACCGTCCGGGTGGGACGGTGAGACGACCGCTTCCCCGTCCACGATCCGGCGACCGGTCTGGTCTTCGAGCCGTCGAATTGCACGGTTAAGCCCGATTGACATATCGAAAAATGGCGCTCCGGCGGTCGTCGCGGCCTCTCCGACATCCACGAGCCGGGCAAGGCCTTCGACCACGTCGCAAAGCACCGCTCGCGTGACCGTCTGGTCGACGTCGATCACGAGAATCGTGTTTGGCCCATCCGCGTGCAGATCGGTTTCAATCATCAACTCACCGTTGACTTCCCGTGAACGCAACGACGCTCGAGCACCGCTGCCGGTTACAGCCCTTGCAGGAGCAGAAACGCCACTAGCAGCACCACGATGACGATCAGGACAATCAGGGAGATCCTCAGTATGAGTCGTCCCCGGTTTCCTTCGCTCACCGTCCATTCCGCAGAAATCGGCCTGGTCGCCTCAAACTCCGGGGCCGGCTCAGCCCGTCCGCTCTCCCACGTGTCCGGCGCGTCCTGCTGCTCGACCGGGCGCGCTGCAATCACTTCCAGCGGGGCGAAATCCTGCTGCGCTGCAGCAATCTGCTGCTGATCGATCCGGCGTCCCTGTGTCAGCCATGCGCGGTTTACTGGCGGCACTTCAAAGAGCGTTGCGACGGCGCTCGTCTGCCCTGCTGCAGCCTGAGATCCGCTCGAGGGCGTCGCCGCCTGCTCGGATTCCGGCTCATCATCGCTCAGCGCCTTGAGCCAGTCCGGGAGGTCTTCATCGGTGACCAGCGAGAACTGGTCCGCGGGCTGGTGATCCACAGACGGCACGCCCTCCGCCTGGGGCGGCGCAGCTGGAGCTGATGCAGGTGTGCCTTCAGGATCCCTTAGCCAGTCAGGTAGATCATCCGGCGAAGCACCTGGTGCGTCTTGCGAGACAGCATCCGCCTGGCCGGTGTCTACTGGCACATCATCCGGGAGATCTGCCGGCTCCTCTTCTGATGGCGGCGCCATTTCCCGCAACCAGTCCGGCAGCTCGCTCAGATCGAGATCCTCGATCTCTAGTTCGCCAAAATCGTCCGTCGCGCTGTAGGCCGGGTCTACCTGAGCGCTGTCCGCGGCAGTGCCGCACGACGTGCAATAACGGTCGTTGTCCCCGAGGCTCGCCCCGCAATTCGAACAACTCCGTGCGCCGGCCGAAATCAGCAGCGGCGCCCCGCACGTCTCACAGTGTCCCGACTCTTCGTTGTTATGCGTGCCACACTGACCGCAGTACACGCGGACCTCCGCTTTTTTCGATCATGACTTTTCAGGCTGTTCCGGAATGCCGGCCGCTGACTGCACGTGCGCCGGTGTGTCCGCCCGGGAGTCAGTCTAACACTGTCGTTTCAACATTGAGTTAGCCCAGAAGTCCTGAACGGCTATCCGGCGAACGTACGCCACTATTGAAACACATTCACGATGCTCGTAACTCGGCAGTGTCCAGCCAGATAGTCACTGGCCCACTGTTCACCAGATGGACATCCATGTGTGCCTGGAACTGCCCGCGCGCAACCGTCAACCCTTCGCTCTCCAGCGCCACCGCGAGTTCCTCTACCAGTGGCGATGCCGCATCCGGCTGCGCGGCGTCGATGAAGCTCGGGCGGCGACCCTTCCGAACATTGCCATACAGGGTGAACTGGGAAACGACGAGCGCGCTCAGACCAAGATCGACCGCGGAACGATTCAGCTTCCCCTCATCATCTTCGAAGATCCGAAGATTGGCAACTTTTCCGGCCAGATACGCCGCGTCGTCACTGTCGTCATCATGCGTCACCCCAACGAGCAGGAGCACCCCGGAGCCGATCTCTCCAACCGTCTCCCCGTCAACGACAACGCTCGCCTCACTCACTCGCTGAACCAGCACGCGCACTCACGGTCCTCCTTTAACCTCGTTCCACGCTCCCGGCTATCCAGTTCGGTCCGCGGATCACTCCTCACGTTGGACCAGTTCCAGGAGCACAGTCGCCATGGCGGCAATGCCCTCACCCCGTCCGATGAATCCGAGTCCCTCGTTCGTCGTCGCTTTGACGTTGATCGCGCCAGCGCCGACGCCGGTCAACCAGGCGATTCGTGTCACCATCTGTTCCCGCCAGGGACCGATCTTCGGCGCGTCGGCGATAATCACGATGTCCGCATTGACGACCCGCCAGCTGTCTCCGGCAATC
>SKKR01000331.1 GCA_007123655.1 Thermomicrobiaceae bacterium | reverse complement strand
TATCCCTGATTTCGCAACTGTGGATCCAGCACGTCTCGGAGCCAGTCTCCGAGCAGATTGATCGAGAGCACGGTCATCACAATCATCACACCAGGGATCGTCGCGAGCCACCAGGCGGTCGCGACGTAGTCGCGTCCGTACGCCAGCATTCCGCCCCAGGTCGGGCGGACAGCGCCCGCGCCGAGCCCCAGGAAGGAAAGTGCTGCCTCCAGAATGATCGCCTGGGCGACCATGAACGTCCCGAACACGATGATCGGAGTTACGCAGTTTGGAAGGAGATGCTTGCCGAGAATGCTCGCTTCCCTGGCTCCGATCGCCCTGGCGGCGAGCGTGTAATCGTGCTCCTTCTGCGAAAGGACGTTCCCGCGCATCAGCCGGGCATACGGGACCCAGGTCGAGATGGCCAGAACCAGGATGACATTGAACAATCCCGGCCCAAGCACCGCAGAGAGAGCGACAGCGAGGAGCAGGAATGGAAACGCCAGGAAGATATCTCCGATTCGCATGAGAAGGGCGTCCAGATATCCCCCGTAGTACCCGGCAAGGAGTCCCACGACTGACCCGAAGCCGGCCCCCAGAAACACCGCGGAGAACCCGACCAGCAATGACACCTGCGCGCCATACATGATCCGGCTCAGGATGTCCCGTCCAAGCTGATCGGTGCCCAGGATGTGCTCCGTGGTCCCGGTTCTGGTCTCACCCGGACTTCCGAAGACAGGACAGGTGATGAAGGCCGGGCAGTGAAGCCGCTGGGTAATCTCTTGATGCAGCGGATCATGCGGCGACAGCCAGGGCGCGCCGATTGCCATTACCCCAACGACCGTCAGGATGACCGCCCCAATGAAGCCGATCCGGTTCTTGCGTAACATGTTCAGCGCGCGTCGCCCGGTCGACCGGTGGCGCGGGTCACCTCGCATCGCATCGGAAATTTGCGGCTCCCGACGCTGTGCCTGCTGCCCCACTTCCTGTTCGCCGCTTCGACCCGTTTCAGCCATGAAGTTCCTCTGGTTTCTTCACCACAAACAACCAACCGGTCAGGTCAGGCGTATCCGGGGATCCAGCCAGGTGTAGAGGATGTCCACGATGAGGTTGATGATGACGAAGCACGAGGCGATGATGAACACCGCAGCCTGAACGACCGGGAAATCACGAGCAAAAATCGAGTCCACAAGTAGCAGCCCAACCCCGTTCCACTGAAACACCTGCTCGGTGACGATCGCGCCGGCAAGCAGCAATCCGAAGTTGAGGCCGATCATCGTCACCAGCGGGATCGCCGTATTCTTGAATGCGTGCGCGAAGATCACCGTGGACTCACGGAGCCCTTTCGCCCGGGCGGTGCGGACGTAATCCGAACTCATCACGTCCAGCATCCCCGAACGAACCAGGCGAGTCATCTGTGCCAGTGGCGGGGCCGCGAGCGTCACCGCTGGGAGGATGAGATGCCTGAGCGAAAGCTCGTAGCCCTGGGATGGGAGCCATCCCAGCGTCACCGCAAACAGCAGGATCAGCATGATCCCGAGCCAGAAGTTCGGAATCGACTGTCCGAGCAGGGCAAAGAACATCACCACGTTGTCCAGGATGGAGTAGCGCTTCACCGCGGAGATGATCCCCAGGACCACGGAAAGTGTGACCGCGATGAAGAGCGCGGCGGAGGCCAGGAGCAGTGTCCGCGGGAACCGGTGGAGCACGTTCTCCATTGCACTGCCCTGCAGACGCAATGAGTCGTGAAAATCGAGCATCACCGCGCTGGTCACGAAGTCCACGTACTGGACATAAAGGGGCCGGTGCAAACCCAGCTCTTCTCGATAGCGCTGAAGCTCTTCTTCACTGGTCACGAACTCACCAAACATCGTCCGCACGGGATCGCCGGTGAGGTTCGTGATGATGAAGACGGCTGTTATCACGCCCAGGATGACAAAGATCGAGTGAAACAACCGACGGGCGATGTACTGTCCCATTCCCATTGACGTTGCTCCAGACCGGAAGGGAGGTCATGACCACCCGGGGCCTTCAAGCCCCGGGTGGACGTCTCACGCTAGGGGACTCCTGATCAGGTGTTCCAGCGCATCTCATGCGCCCAGATGAACTCGTCCGGACGCGGATCCCAGAGGATCCAGTTGTTCACGCCGTGAATGTCCGCGATCTGGTAGCCATACAGGGCGTACGGATACTCATGCAGGTAGCGCTGTGCCTCGGCATAGAGTTCCTGCCGCCGTTCTGGATCGATCTCGTGGCGAGCTTCCGAGATGTACTCGTCAAACTCTTCCTGGCACCAGTACGGGCGCTCGTGATTGAAGTCGAACGCCTCCGCGGTTTCGCAGCTCATCAGGGCGTACAACGTGTTGTCCGCGTCGAAGAACCAGTTACCCCAGGAGCCGAAGCCGAGTCCAGGTGTCTCGGTCGCAGCCTCGAGATCGGCGTACACGCCCCACTCCCGGAGTTGCGGTTCGGCATTGATGCCGATCTGCTGTAGCTGGCCGGCGAGCGCCTCGGCAATTTCACGGTCTTTGGGGACGCGGCCTTCGATGTACCAGAAGTTGGTGTCAAAACCGTCGCCCCAGCCGGCTTCTTCGAGCAGTTCCTGGGCGCGGTCCGGATCGTAGGGGAACGGTTCGAGCGTCGGATCGAAGCCTTCATGCCAGACCGCCAGGACAGTAGAGACCTGCTGACCCATGCCAAGCAGCACGCTGTCGATCACGCCCTGGACGTCCGTGCCGTAGTTGATAGCCTGACGCACGCGGGCATCCGCCAGGGGATCGTCGTCGCCGAGTTCGGGATCGATTCTGATGCTCCACCAGACAACGCGGTTGGCAATAGTCCGGCGAACACGGGCGCGCTCGTCCGCGTTGATCCGGTCGATATCCTCTGGCGGGACATCCTTCGCAACATGAATATCACCGGCAAGCAGCGCGGCGACTCTGGTGCCGGGTTCGCCGATCACGGTGCAGCGAACACGTTCGATCTCGGGCAGATCGCCCCAGTAGTCCTCATTGCGTTCCATCACCAGGTCTTCGCCCGGTTGCCAGCTCACAAACCGATACGGGCCCGTGCCGTTCGCTTCGGTTTCGACGACCTCCGGACCCTGGGCACCCCACTCTGGAGCGATGATGTTCATGTGGAAGCCGGTCATACGGGCGATCAACGCGGGATCCGGATCTCTGGTGATGATGTTGACCGTGTAATCGTCAACGACTTCGACATCTGTGATGATCGCGTAGGTATCCCGCACCCAGCCCGGTGTTTCGTCACTCAGCGGGCGGAGCACGCTGAACTCGACCGCGTCAGCGTTGAACGGCTCACCGTTGTGAAACTCAACACCCTCTCGAAGTTCAAACTGGACGGTAAGATCGTCAATTCGCTCCCAGGACGTCGCCAGCTTCGGATTGATCGTCATCAAGTCACGATCGAACTCGACAAGCGGTTCATACATGTGACGCAGCTTGTTCTCGGCAATAGTGTGAACGTGACGCTGGATATCCAGGCCGTAGGCGGCCTCCAGGTGCGAGACACCGAAGGCGATGATGACCTCCTCCGGTTGATCGCCCACCGGCTCACCAGCCTCGGGATCCTCCAGTTCTTCCACCTCGACTTCCGCGTCGTCGTCCGGTTCCGGCTCCTCAGGATCATCATCAGGCTCGTCATCGTCGACGTCGTCATCGTCGGGTTCGGCGACGGCCTCAGGCTCGTCATCGTCGTCCGTCTCACAGGCGGCCAGCAGACCGAACGCAACCGCTCCCGCAGCGACGCCGACGAACATTCGCCGGGTCATGGTGCTGTTCAGGCCGATAGTCGGTCGCTGTTCACGATCGAATTCACCAGACATGAAAACCTCCTCCGGAAAAATCGGTGTTAAAGCGAAGGGGAAGTCCCAGTTGTCCCGCGTTAAAAGTGTCCCGACTTCGACGATAGTCACCTCCATCCCCTGAATCAGTTCCCCACTCCATTCGTGAGCGCTCTCCATGAGGCGCTCGGATCGAG
>SKKR01000574.1 GCA_007123655.1 Thermomicrobiaceae bacterium | reverse complement strand
TGATCACGGTCGTCGTGCTGCTGTTTCCACAAGTTTTCGGGTTCCATATCATCCCGCGGACCGGAGGATGGGAAAGCCCGATCGACTGGGTGCTGCCGACCATCGCGCTCGGTCTCCAGCCGCTGGGAATCCTGGCGCGCTACGTTCGATCCTCGATGGTCGAGGTGCTGAACCAGGACTACATCCGGACCGCGCAGGCAAAAGGCCTGTCGGAACGCCGCTGGATCATCGGGCACGCCGTCAAGAACGGGCTGATCCCACCATTGACCATTGCCGGGCCGATGTTCGCCGCGGTCGCCACCGGCTCGTTCTTTGTTGAGTACATCTTCCGGATCCCGGGGATGGGCCGGTTCTTCGTCGAAAGCATGTCATCCCGAGACTATCCGATGATCCTGGCGGTGATTCTCCTCTACGGGATCTTCCTCGCCGTGATGAACCTCGTTGTTGATGTACTCTACGGCGTAATCGACCCGCGTATCCGGTTGAGCTGAGGAGCAGGTGAAGCATGGGACTCTCGCGTAAGAGCGGCAACGGTCAGGTTGCCGCACCAGGGGCCGGTGTGCGGGGCCAGGCACAAAGGGCGGATGCGCTCCTCCACGCCGCCCGCCCGCATCGCACCCTGTGGCGCGACGCATTCAATCGGCTGGTGTCGAACCGTCTGGCGCTATTCGGAGCGCTTGTCATTCTTGCCATTGGCTTCCTGGCGATCTTTGCCCCGCTGATTGCTCCGCAGCATTACGCGTCTCAGGACTACGGTGCGATCACGCAATCACCCAGCCGGGACCATCCGATGGGAACCGACATGGTCGGTCGTGACATGCTTAGCCGGATGATCTATGGTGCGCGGGTTTCGATGCTGGTTGGACTCGGTGCTCAGGTCATCGTTCTGCTTATCGGGGTCCCGATCGGCGCGATCGCCGGCTACATGAGCGGGAAGACCGACAACCTGCTCATGCGCTTCGTCGATGTCATGTACGCGTTCCCGCAACTGCTGTTCGTCATTTTGATCATGTCTATGCTCGGCCGCGGTCTGCAGAACATCTTCATCGCCATTGGCATTACCGGCTGGGTGACGCTGGCCAGGGTGACCCGGGCCGAGTTCCTTTCCCTGCGAGAGCATGATCACGTTCTGGCGGCTCGCTCGATTGGAGCCGGACATTGGCGGCTGGTAACCAAGCACATGATGCCGAACGCGCTGTCTCCAATTATCGTGACTATTACGTTCGGAATTCCGCTCGCGATCTTCACCGAAGCCGCCCTGAGCTTCATCGGGGTCGGCATCAGTCCACCGACGCCGAGCTGGGGCGGAATGGTCGGCGACAATCAGCAATATCTCCGTTCGTACTGGTTCCTCGCGACATTTCCTGCCATAGCGATCGCGCTCGTCATGATGGCGTTCACCTTCTTCGGTGACGGCCTGAGAGACGCGCTCGATCCGCGATCAGGCAAAAAGTAGTGCGGCAGAGTACCCAGTTTGAAAGGAGCGTGCGCCTGACGAGCAAGTGACGTAAGCGTGGCGCAGTGCCGGTGTGGCGGCGGCAACGCTGGGATCTACGAGAAATTACTGTTTGTGAATCCGTGAATTTCACGGTACCCAGAGGGGGAGTTGACTATGGTCAACAGGAAATGGTGGGAGTCCGCGAGACAGATGGATCTCCTGCGCAAGCGCTTCGAATCGATTCACATGGACCGGCGCGGGTTCCTAAAGCTCGCTGGTGCTGCCACCGGCACGGCCGCTACCATGTCGCTGCTCGCAGCGTGTGAAGACGACGAGGACGACGACGACGTCGCTGTGGAAGAACCCGACGACGATGATGATGAGCCGGCCGATGAGCCCGAGCCTGATGACGACGACGAAGACGTCGACGAACCCGACGAAGAACCGGACGACGACGATGACGCTCCCGCCGATGGTCTGGCGGCAGAGCAGGTGTTCCGGCGCAACTTCGAGCGTGACCCGCAGAGTCACGACTTCAACAAGGACCTCTATTGCGGCGGGGATTTTAACCTCTTCACCATGCTCGGGCAGTTCAACACCGACCTGGAAGTTGACCCCGATATGGCCGAGTCCTGGGAAACCGACGACTCCGTCACCTGGATCTTTCATATGCGGGATGACACCTACTGGAGCAACGGCGATCCGGTGACCGCGCACGACTACGAGTGGTCCTGGAAACGCCAGCTTAATCCCGAAACCGCCGCTCCGTACGCCGGGTTCCTCTACGACATCCAGAACGCCGAGCCGTTCAACACCGGCGAAGAGGGTGTGGAGATCGACGATGTCGGCGTACAGGCGCTGGACGATCACACGCTGGAAGTCGTATGTGAGGGACCGCGAGCGTACCTGCCGACCGTCGTTTCCTATATCGCGGCCGCGCCGTCTCACCGGCCGTCGGTAGAAGAGCACGGCGACCAGTGGACTGAGGCCGAGAACATCGTGACCAACGGTCCGTGGACGCTCGAAAGCTGGGAGCACGACGTTTCGGTTGTCCTCATCCGCAACGATGGCTACTGGAACTCCGACCCGATCACACTGGAGCGGGTTGTCCGGCCGATCATCGGGACGGATGCCTCGCAACTCGCCTACGAGAACGACGAGCTTGACTGGCACTATCGTGGCCAGCTGGGCCAGCTCGAGCGCGTCGAGAACGATCCTGAGCTCAGCGAGCAGATGCATCGCTACAACCTGACCGGCACCTGGTATCTGGTTCCGGACCCGAACGTCGAGCCGTTCGATGAGCTTGGCGTGCGCCTGGCGATCGGCCACGCGATCGACCGGGACACGATCGTGGACCAGGTGTTGCGTGGGCTCGCAACTCCGGCCTATACCTTCCAGCCGCCGGGTGCCCCTGGCTTCGACGAGAACACCTATCCGGAGTACACCGACTACGATCCGGAGAAGGCAATGTCGTTGCTGGAAGGCACGCCATACGAGGGTGGGCAGAACTGGCCACCAATCACGTTGACGCATCGCGAAGAAGGTGACGCTCCTCGAGCGGTCGCGGAAGTCATCATCCAGATGCTCAGTGAGAATCTGGGTATGGAGATCGACCACGAGGAGGGCGAGCCGGTCGAGACCTACGAGCGCATGTGGGAGCACCGTCTCCAGTTCATGTGGGTGCGATGGTTCAACGACTATCCGGACCCGAACAACACGCTGTTCCAGGTCTGGTACTCGGGCTTCCCCACCGGACACCGGCATCCATGGTCCGACGAGGAATTCGACCGACTCGTGGCCGAGGCCCGTGGTGAGGAAGACGAAGAAACTCGCTGGGCGATGTACCACGAGGCGAACCAGATCCAGCTCGAGCAGGGTGCGGCAGCCTACATCTACAACCCGTGGAACTACGGGCTGATGAAGCCGTGGGTCACGAACCTGCCGATGAACAGCGAAGGCGAGTTCGTGCCCCAGTGGAACATCTTCTTCCGAGAGTACGATCACTACCAGATTCTCGAGCACTAGGCATCGGGAACGAACGAGCCCCGTCGGTCGGCACATGCTGCCGGGCCGAGGGGCTCGACTCGGAGGATCTCGTCAGGTTGAACACACCTGAACCGGCGCGTTGGGTGCGACCGCCGGTTATATTCCTCCTCGCTGCCGGGCGAGCGAATGGCGACCACGACGTGCCTTCGCTCTCCCGGCCAACATTTTAACCGACGATGCTTCACCGTGAGCAATGGGGTCATGTACGCTTTCAGGGCGCGGCAATTGCGGCGCACCTGAGGACGGCTCCTGGCGCATCCGAGTTAGCGTGAGCTGAGAGGTGAACCCGTGTACTGCTTTCACCGGCACAGTCTGAGAACATTGTCCATCATAGCCGGGATTATATTCGCGCTCGTGATTGCGGGATGTACGCTTGTGGAGTCCGGTGATGATTCGGCTTCCCCTGCGCCAACGCCTGTTGAGGAGACTGACGCACAGGACGTCGAATCAACGGCGGCCGATGACACTGTTGCCGCGGACCACGATGACGCGCTGGAACCCGAAGAAAACGACGCCGATACCGCGGCAGGTGACGTGTCTCCGATCGAACGCGCCGTGGAGATGGTGCGACCGGCGGTCGCCTTCCTGGCCGTGGAAGTGGAACGAACCGGGGCGTTCGGTATCCCAGAGCAACAGGAAGGCGTGGGATCCGGGTTTATCTTCGACGAGGAAGGGTTCATCCTCACCAACAACCACGTGATCGACGGCGCCACGAACATCGGCGTTGTGCTTCCGGATGGTCGCCGGTTCGACGGCACGGTCGTCGGTCGGTCACCCGATCGTGACCTTGCGGTCATCGAGATCGAAACGGACGAGGAACTCCCGGTGATTCCGTTGGGAAGCGGGGACGAACTCCGGGTCGGGCAGACAGTCGTGGCGATCGGGAACGCGCTCGGGCTCCCGGGTGGACCGACGGTCACGACCGGCGTTGTCAGCGCGCTCGGACGGACGATGCAGCCCGGTATGGGACAACCGCCGATGGAAGATCTGGTTCAGACGGACGCGGCGATCAACCCGGGCAACTCGGGTGGCCCACTCGTGAACCTTGATGGAGAAGTGATCGGCATCAATACCGCACGCATTCAGCAGGCTGAGGGGATCGGGTTCGCGGTCTCGGTTGATACTGCCAGCCGGTTTATCAGTCAGGTCGTGGACCGGGAGCCGCAACCGTTCATTGGTATCAGCGGTCTTGATCTTTCGCCAGCCATCGCGGAGCAGTACCAGCTTCCGCTCGATCGTGGCGTCGTGATCGTGAACATCTCTCCGGGTACTCCGGCCGATGATGTTGGACTGCAACCGGGCGATATCCTTATTGGCCTGAATGACGCGACGATCGACACGATGCATGACCTGCAGGAAGTGCTTGAACAGTACCAGCCTGGTGATGTGGTGATCCTGCGGATTAACAGAGATGGAACCGAACAGGAAATCGAGCTGACACTTGGCGAATCTCCCATCGTGGAGTGACCGTCGCGCGTCTGTCCCGGCGGTGGTCAGAGCGTGTGATTGGTAACTCGAAGGAATCCAGACTATCATCAGCTGTTGACGACACCGAGCGGACGCAGCCGGATCGACGGGACGAGAGCGAGAGACCGGACCGAGAATGCAGGACGAGAGCATGACGCGGGTCGGCATCCTTCAGATTCCGAAGCCCGCGGTACAGTCCACGTCACTGGTGCAGCGGATCTTGCTGGATTCACTGCCCCGGGTGGAACACGTGCTCAAAGAGAGCTGGTCGGTTTCCGAAAGAGATCTCTACGCCGGCGTCGACATCTACGCCGGGGCACTGATCGCCTCCGTCGAGCAGCATTGCTTCGACCCTCTGGAGCACTATCTGTCCTCGCTGGACGCGCTCTGGCGGGCAGAGCAGTTCACACTGGAGCCGCTGATCCGGAGTATGTTCATCATTCAGGATGTGGCGCAAGCGCACGCCGCCGAGTCTGAGCTGCCTGAAGCCCGGGACCTGATCGAGGAGTACACGCGTCGGGCAATCGCGTTTCTCACCCAGCGTTCGGTTTCGCTGGTGATGCGGAGGCTGGAGGACCAGGTCGAGCGTCACCGTGAGGGCGAGGCACGGCTGATGAGTCTTCAGCGCGTTGGATCTGCTCTGGTCAGTGACCTGAATCCTGACGGATCGCTCGAGCTGATCGCCGATGAAGCCCGGAAACTCATCGGAGCGGACGGAGTGGTGATTCGCCTGTCGAATGACAAGGACGAACTCAGGTTCGTTGCGGGGACGGGCGATGACCGCCAGATTTTGCGAGACAAGAATCTCCCGATCGGCGAATCACTCAGTGGAGCAGCGCTGAGGTCCGGCCGTCCGATGCTGGTCGACGACATCCGCGAAGACGCACGCGTCAACCCGGAGTTTCTGAACGTCTCCGGCGGCGGGTCGCTTCTGATCGTCCCCATGAACTTCCGGGATCAGCCGATCGGCGTCATTACCGGAACCGCCATAACGCCGGCAACGTTTGACGATCAGGATATCTCAATCCTTTCACTGTTCGCCGATCAGGCCGCGAGCGCTATCGAAAACGGACGACTGTTCCGGCAGGCGCAGGATCAGATCGCCGAACTCGAGGCACTTCACCGTGTCTCGCAACTGGTTTCGTCGAGTCTCGACCTCGAGGAGATTTTTCAGACGCTCTACGAAGAGGTTGCCCGGTTGATGCCGGCTGACGCGTTTCTCGTGGCGCTGGCACGGCCAGACGGGCTCCACGATTTCGAGTTCATCGTCGATGATGGACAACGCTTCCCGCCCAGACGCGGGCTGGAACTGAGTGCGATTCTTGCTGACGGATTACACGATGGCGGGATGGTGGTTCTTCGAGACGTGACCCAACACCCGCAATATGCCCGGGCAAACCGGTTTGGCAAACCTGGCCGGCAAACCCGCAGCGTGCTGGCCGCTCCGCTCATGCGGGGCGATCAGGTTATCGGAATGATCAGCGCGCAGAGTTATTCGGAACACGATTACCGTGACCCCGAATCCCGAATGCTGCGGACGATCGCCAGCCAGGCCGCGATCGCCATTGAGCACGCCCGGCTTTACCGACAGGCGCAGAACGTCGCCATCGCCGAAGAACGCGCAAGGCTGGCCCGGGAGATCCACGACACGCTGGCACAGGGTCTTATCGGCGTGATCCTCTGTCTGGAGCGGCTCGATCTTACCGTGCCGGATGACGATGAACACTACCGTCCATGGGTCGAGCGATCGCTGGAGCTTTCCCGAAGCAGCCTCGAGGAGGCAAGGCGTTCGGTTCGAGATCTGCGGGCTGCTCCGCTTGAGGGTCGGACGCTACTTGAAGCGCTGGCGAATCTCGTCGCCGATGTGGCGGAAGACAGTGAGTTCGAGGTGACCACGAATCTTGCCACTCAGCTTCCGTCCCTTTCCGCCCGCGTTGAGACCGCGCTATTCAGGATTGCGCAGGAAGCGATTTCCAATGCCCGGAAGCATGCCGACTGCCAGTCGCTCGATGTTCAGTTGACGATCGAGGACAACAGCCTGACCTTGCGGATTTCCGACGACGGAGTTGGTTTTGCCGTCGACGACGACGCACTTTCCCCCGAGCACTTCGGTCTGATGACCATGCGCGAGCGCGTCCTGCAGATTGGCGGGGTGATTGACATTGCCAGCACCAGGACCAACGGTACAACGGTTCGGGTGACGATTCCTGTCAACACGGCGACGCACCAGGAGTTCACTGAAGACACGGGCAATACGCACAATGGCTGAGCCGGGCCCACCCGCGAGCGGGTACACTTTCGGACCGAGGTAGATTCTCATCCGGACCTGGATCAGGCTGATTTGAGGACAGGATCAGGTGTCGAGTTCTCGCCGACGTTCGGGGTTGCCAGGGTACATATTTCTCGGTCTGGCGGTCCTGGTCGCCTCGCTAACCGTCTTCCTCGCGTTTTCCGATCGTAGCCTGGCGGACCTCAGCGCCATAATCCATCGTGACAACGAGGAGCAGGATGCCCGGACCGCGGAGTTCGTCGCGACGGTCACCGTGGAAGCTGATCCGGTTCCGACCCCCAACCCCCTCTTGATCCCCGAAGATGTCGGACTATCGGCCCGGGCGGCGCTCGTCACGCATCTGGAGAGCGGGGATGTGCTGTTCGAGCTTGATGCTGATGAACCGCTGCAGCCGGCGAGCACCGCCAAGGTCATCAGCGCGATCGTCGTGCTGGAAAACGCCTCCTCCGACGAAGTGGTGGAGATTATCGAGTCCGATGTCGTTGACCCGGTTGACGAGTCCAGCATGGGACTGCAGGCTGGGGACCGGATAACGATCCATGATCTCCTCGTCGGCTTGATGCTACCCTCGGGAAACGACGCCGCCAACGCGCTCGCCAGGACCATCGGCAGCCGTCTTCAGGAGGACGACTCGCTACCGCCGGAGGAACGGTTCATCCAGGAGATGAACGCGGTCGCCGAAGAGCTCGGGATGGAAAACGCCAATCTGCTGCATCCCGCGGGACATGACCGGGACGAACAGGCAGTGACCGCGCGCCAGCTGGCGGTGGCCGCCGAGGCGCTTCTAGCCCGTCCATCTCTGCAGCCGATCGTGTCAATGCTGCGAGCGGACGTCAAAGTGGGTGGTCCAAACGAGCGTGTACTGACGGTCTACAATACGAACGAGCTCCTGGCGCACGACGACGTTTTCGGCGTCAAGACCGGCACCACCGTCGAGGCTGGCCAGTGCCTGATTGTCGCACGCCGGAACGGCGGGGAGACCTATCTTGCCGTCATTCTGGGCAGCGAGGACCGGTACGCGGACGCGCAGGTACTGCTGAATCTGCCCGATCTCATTGAGCCTGAACTGGAAGATCAGGACGGTGTCGAGCTCGATGATGACGATCAGCCGGAGCCCTGAACCCCGATAGTGCACCGGCGCACTGCAGACGCTGGTGCCAGCTTGTAGCAACGCTGAAACCAAAGTTCCCGAGACGTGTTATGTTTACAACGCGTCTGATCTGATAATGCGATCCAGCGGTGCTCGATCGGGCAGCCATGCGGCTTGCCTCGGCATCGCTTCCAGCCCGGATTCCGACCGTGCGGAACAGGAATCACTCGTGTCTGATCCACTCCGCTCTATCCTAGTCATCGCGGCGGGAATGCTGGTCATCTCCGTCGTCGCTGCTACTTTCGTACTCATCGCGGCGCCGGACGACGCTGAAACGTATGACCCCGGAACTCCGGAGCATACCGTGCGGGAATACGTTCAGGCGGTGCGCGATCGCGACGTTGACCGCGCCTACGAGATGCTTTCCCCAAGCGCGCAGCGGGACGTTTCCGAGGCTGATCTGCGGGACTACATGCGATTCAACTACATGCAGGAGCCGGAGTGGCGAATTCGGTTGACCGGGGTTGACGTCAGCGATGACCGGGCAACAGTTGAGCTGACCTTAGAGTACTCCGGCGGCGGCCCGTTCGGCCTGGACCGCTTGAGACGCAGGGAGGTCGTTCCGGTCGTTCGCGACGATGCGGAGTGGAAAGTCGATGATCCATTCATCGGTTGGTGAGTCCACCGGTGATCCGTGACAGGAACGTGTCATGATCCTGATTCGAAGACTCTACGTTTACCTCATCCTGGGCGTCAGTCTCTTTGTGTTTGCGTTCGGCCTGACGAACCTTCTGGAGCTTGCGATCAGCCAGGCGTGGACCGCGATCGGTGATTCGCGGTCTGTGTCGCGCACGAGTGAGGAGGTTCGCGAAGCGATGAGCCTCTCACTCGCGCTGCTCGCTGTCTCCATTCCGGTCTGGTTGACGCACTGGTACCTGGCCGAGCGCTGGTCTCATACGGATCGGCCGGACAGTGACCGGGCCAGCGGCGTACGGTCGCTTTTTTTCGCGGCGGTGCTGCTTATCACGGCGATCAACATCCTGACGCAACTCGTGCCTGTCCTGGAGGCTGGCCTTGCCACGTTGCTGGGCGGGACAGCCTGGATGACTGCCGGGGACGTCATATTCTCCGTTTCGCTGCTCTCCGTGTTGTTGATGATCTGGGTATTCCATTTCGTGGTCAGGATGCGGGATGAACGTTCTGTCGAGATGACGGGCTCGGGAATCTGGCCGGTCCGGTTCTCGCTGTACGCCGCCGCGTTTATCGGCGCCGCGATGATGCTCACGGGTACTGTGAACCTGCTGAGACTCGCGATCGACGCCGCGGCGGGAGTCGCGCAATTCACGCCCGGCAGCGACTGGTGGGCGACGAATGTCGCGAGTGGCGTGTCACTGGTACTCGTTGGAGGGTTGGTCTGGGGCTTTCACTGGTTCCGGTCGCTACAGCTGCTCGAGCGTAAAGACTGGCGCGGCGCACACGAGCAGCGTTCCGCGTTGCGACGGGCGTATCTCTATCTGGTCGTCCTGGGGAGTGTCATCGCAACTCTCGCCGGACTCAGTCTGGGAGTCACCGAGGTACTCAAGGCTTCGTTCGGTGTAACAACCGTGGTAGCGGATCCCTGGTGGTCCCGGATCGCGAGCCCGCTCGTCATCGCCATTCCGTTCGGGCTCTTCTGGGCGATCCACCAGCGGATCATTTCGCTTGAAGCTGAACGCTTCGAGTCAGGTCCGCGGAAACTGGCCGTTGACCGGATGTACGGCTACGTGGTGTCGCTCATCGCGCTGGCGTTCACGGCAGGGGGACTGGCGTATCTGCTGGGTGTCTTCATCGAGTACGCGTTCGAGCGGGCCCGGATTCTCGAAACCGACCCTCAGTGGATTCCCGAGCGCATCAGCCTGGTGCTTTCGTTCATCCTGATCGGCGGAAGCGTCTGGGTCTGGCACTGGTATCGAATTCAACGACGGGTGGAGGCAAATCCGGAGCTCGAACGAACGGCGACAAGTCGCCGGGTCTATGTGTACGTCATTATGACGGCGACCACGCTGGCAACGCTGATCGCGCTCTCGATCATCCTGTATCAGGGGCTGCAGATACTGCTCGGTGTGCGTTCCACTGAAGGCGTCGCCTCGGAGGTCGGTGACCTGATCGGGATCGTGCTCGTCGCCGGGATGCTTCTCGCGTATCACATCTCGATACTTGTGGGGGACCTGCGCCACGAAGAGCCCGCTGTCGTGACCGCCGACGAAGGCGGCGCGATTCCCATACCTCGGGCGTCGATGACACTGACCCTGACAGGGCCGGAGACCGGCGATTTCCGGGCTACGGTTGCCGAGATTCGACGGCATCTCCCGGATGGATTCGAACTGCTCGGAGCCGAACCCGAACCTGCCATTGAACGAGCGGGGCGCGAACCGGCCCCGTTCGAGGAAACATCGGAGGATGATCACGAGGACGGACTCGATGAGCCCGATGCCGGGGAAGCCGAAGGGCGTATCTTCACCTAGGTCGAGGGCGCGATAGGGCGACAGGCCCGCGTTCAGGCGTCGGGCGAGCGCTCGATCCCCCTGAGCACGATGTCGACCGAAGCCCGGATGTACTCCTCCGGTTGATCAGGTCTGTCCGCGATCGCCGTCAGCACCACTCCGGACATGAAGAGCCGCGCCAGCGCCAGCGTATCGACCGGTTCGAGCTGTCCGTTTTTCACATGACCGTCCAGCAGCCCGGCTACCATACCGATGCCGGTCTCACGCATCTCGCGGAATCGACGAGCGATCTGACGCTCGCTGTGCATTTCCCGGAGCAGGAGCTGAACCATCTCACGGTGCTTCAGTAGCAGGGTGTAGAAATCCCGGCCGATGGCTTCCAGCATTGTCCGGGGGTCATCCCGCTGAATTGACTCCAGGAGGGGCGCGAGATCATTGAGAACACTCCGTTCCTGAACCAGCGTATCCAGCAGCTCCTCCTTGGTTGAAAAGTGATAGAAGATCAGTCCGTTGGGGACCCCGGCCCGCTCGGCGATGTCTTTGGTCGCGGTGGCATCGAATCCGTTCCGGGCAAAGAGCGTGAGTGCTGCGTCCAGGATCTTCTCCCTCGTCGCGCCGGATCGTGACCCGCGCCCGCCCGCCATGGTTGTTGAATTTGGCATTCGTTTAGCTCCTTGATCGACTCGTTTGACCATTCAGTCTAACAGGTTGCGAGTAAGACGGACCCGCTCGGCGAGGGCGACAGATTTCACCTCTGGTAGCCGCGGGCGTCCCTGCCCACGCGAGAGCTCGAAGGTGATCTTCAGTCTCTGCTAGTATGGCTGCGTTTCGCATAGCTTTTTGGATGTGCAAATTGGAGGCGGCTAGGTCGAATGTCAGATCCACGGCGTGAGAAGCGGATACGCCTTGATCGTGGAATGTACGAGATCTCCGATCAGACTATCGCGGTGACCACCTGTACCCGTTGGAGGCAACCGCACTTCGCCCATCACGACTTCGTTTGGGATTGTGTCAATTCTCTTCGGCATGTTGCGGATCGCTACTGCTACCGTGTGCTGATCTACTGTTTCATGCCGGACCATTTACACCTCCTGGTGCAGTCGAAAGGCGACGAGAATCTAATCGAACTCCTACAGCAGTTCAAGAGCTGGACAACGCGACTCGGCTGGAAACACGGAATCCGCGGCAAGATTTGGCAGCCGCGATATTACGATCACATCCTCCGCGAGAACGAAGATGCTTTGAAGCAGATGAGATACATTGCTGAAAACCCTGTACGGTCAGGTCTCGTCCGTAACTGGAACGAATATCCGTATCTCGGATCGTTCGAGTACGAGCTGCAGGATTTTGACTGGTAGCCGCGGGTTTCCCTGCCATCGCGTTGAGAATTGGGCACACGACAATCGGGTAGCCGCGGGCGTCTCTGCCCGCGCGCTGAGAAATGGGGAACACGCGGCGGCACGGAGGCCGCCGGCTACGGGATCGTGGGGACACGCTCGTCGGTTGGTAGCCGCGGGCGTCCCTGCCCGCGCGGTGAGAAATGGGGAACACGCGGCGGCACGAAGGCCGCCGCCTACCGGGATGGTTTGCCGCCGCGTCGCGCCACCACCTGCAACCTGCGGTAGTCCGCGTACCAGCTTCCGTCGCGGTACATCGTGGGTCGGAGTCGATCCGACATCGCCGCGATCACTGTCTGTCTGGTCGCCGCGTCAACGCCGCTGAAGAACGGATCCCCGAACATCTCGAGCCAGCCCGTCAAGCCGTCCTCACCGCCCTGGAGGAGCGTCAGGCGTTCGTAAAGGCGCGCGAGCGACGGTTCCAGGCCGTGATGTTCCAGCAACGCGGCGTACTCCCCGATCGACGGGAAGTACCAGGGGTTGCGATCACGCGCGTCCGGCACGCCGTGTCGTTCGAGTTCCGCTACCAGGGCCGACACCACACCCTCCACGTTTCCCCGTCCGCCAAGTTCCGCGACAAACCGCCCGCCCGGTTTCAACGCGTCGCGAATCCGTTCGATCGCACGCTCGGGTGGCCGCACCCAATGCAGGACGGCGTTGGAGAACACCGCGTCGAACGGTTCGTTGAACGAAAAACTGGTCGCGTCTGACTGGTGAAATTCGATCTCGGGATACGTCTGTTGGGCGGTCTGGATCATTTCCGCCGAATGGTCCATTCCGATGACCTCCGCGCCAGACTCAGCGATCCGGGCGGTGAGGTGACCGGTTCCACAGCCGAGATCCAGGATCCGTTCTCCCGGTTGCGGCTCGAGCAGTTCGAGCAATCCGGACCCGTATTGCCAGATGAACGAGAACCGTTCATTGTACTGCGTTGCGTCCCACTGATTGACTGTCAAGCCATGGCCCCACTTCCCAGCAGGTTTGCCAGTCGCCGCTCACCCGGTCCGCCAGGGTTCAATCATGTCGGCCAGGGCGTGAATCACCGCAATAGTAAGCAGGTCCAGTCGATCCCGCCTGCTGCCGGTTACGACGTTTACCGCGCCGACCAGTCGCGCCCTCCCGGCGGTATTCGGCAACAATTCGTCGATGACCTCGCCAAGTTCCTCGTTGCCGTTTCGCAGGCGTTCGGCAACCTGCGCCGGAAGCGGGAACCGTTCGCTGGCGCCGATCCCCAGCCGGCCGTGCTGGTCGATCGCGGCGGCCCAGGAGACGGCCAGCAACCGACCATTCGGTCCTTCGGCGACCCCGGACTCCACGCCGATACCGATCTCCGTGCCGAGCGCCTGAATCGCCGCTCTGGCGCGCATCTCTGCGCCCGCCGCGGTCTGTTCGTCACCCCAGGGTTGATCCGGGACGCCACTTTCCACGTCGGCCGGCAGGACGACCACGTTGGGCAGGTATGCCTCCGCGGCCATCTCCACCGCCCCGACTTTCGACGGGTTGCTCGATCCGACTGCGATCTCGATACGCTTCGGTGGTTGTTCCCGGCTCCGTTCGCTCATGTGCCAGAGTCTACGGCGTCATGGCGTCTGTGGAAAGGCGCCTGATGATCAAGCTGGTTAATCAGAACTTGCTGGCTGTTCGTCTCGCTTCCCGTATCGGCGAGACCATCGATCCCACAGGACAAGTGCGCCGGGTTCCACCAG
>SKKR01000274.1 GCA_007123655.1 Thermomicrobiaceae bacterium | reverse complement strand
CCGATTTCGAACCCGCGAGTGGTCACCGCCGAGGACATCTTCAACCTGGCGATGGCCTCCGACGCCAGGATCTCGCCGTGTGGCTCCAAAGCGGTTTTCGTCAAGACGTGGCTGGACAGGGAAAAGAACGACTACCGGTCCTCGCTGTTCCTGGTTCCGGCCGATGGTGGCGATCCGGTGCGCCTGACCTCTGCGGATGCGAAGGATACCTATCCGAGATGGTCTCCTGACGGAAAGCACATCGCGTTCCTCTCGAACCGAACCGAGCGAGATCAGGTGTACGTATTGCCCGTGTCAGGAGGCGAGGCGTGGAGACTCACCGGTTTTCAGGAGCGCGTCTCAGCGTTCTCGTGGTCGCCGGATGGGGCTTCACTGGCGGTGGTCACCAAATCGGAGTCCGCACGTGAAGAAGCGGGCGTAAACGACAACGACACGAAGTCCGATGTCGTGCATATCACGTCGATCCGGTACAAGGAGAACGGTGAGCCTGGATTTCTGGACGGGAAGAAGCAGCATATCTGGCGGGTCTCGTTTCTCGCAGGCGAACCCCGTGAGGTCGATGAGAGCAACGTTCGCCAGCTGACGTCGGGAGATTTCGATGACACTGATCCGGCCTGGAGCCCGAGTGGTCAGGAGATCTATTTCGTTAGCGACCGCACAGAGCTTCGAGACTACGGTCGAGTTCGTCAGATATGGTCGGTTCCGGCGCGAGGAGGTACACCGAGACTCGTAACTGGCGGTGAAAACGACGTCTTTGTCGACCCGGCGCCAGCCCCCTCCGGGGACCGGATAGCGTTTCGTGGCCATCGAGACGCTGAGGCAGGATCCTCGCTCAATAATCGGCTGTGGTCGTGTGACGCGTCTGGCGGCGAGCCGCATTGTCTGACTGCGGACCTCGATCGATCGACTGACGATACGATCACCGCGGACTTCGTCGCGAAGTCCGAGAGCCGGCTCGTCTGGAGTGATGACGGTCAGTCGGTTTTCACTCAGGTGAGTGTTGAGGGCAGCACGCACGTATATCGCGTCGACCTGAATGGAGCCGTCACGCCGGTGATCACCGGTGAACGTCGGGTTCTCGATTTCAGCCATTCCAGCGGACGGATCGCCTTCACCGCAACCGACTCCCTTCATCCACCGGAGGTCTTCATCTGCAACTCTGACGGCTCCAGCGAAGTCAGGCTGACCGGTCTGAACGATGAATTCCTCTCCGGGGTCGCGTTGAGTACTCCGGAGTCGTTTCACGTCAAGAGCTACAACGAGGATGCCCGGGAGATCCACGGCTGGATCATGAAGCCGCCACACACGCGAGAAGGCCAGAAGCATCCGATGGTTCTGACGATTCACGGTGGTCCGCACGGGACGTACGGGAACTCGTTTTTCCACGAGTTCCAGACGCTGGCCGCGGCCGGCTACGTCGTCGTGTATTGCAACCCGCGCGGTAGTCAGGGGTATGGAGAAGAGTTCTGTTCCTGTACCCGTGGGTGCTGGGGCGAGTCCGATATGCCGGACGTAATGGCCGTCGTGGACCATGCAATCCAGAGCGGTGTCGTCGACGCCAATCGACTGGGCGTCACCGGTGGATCCTACGGGGGCTACCTGACAAACTGGATCATCGGACATACCGACAGGTTCGCCGCGGCGATTACCGATCGGTGCGTCTCAAACATGTACTCCATGTATGGAACCAGCGATATCGGGTTCACATTCGGTGAGTACGAGTTCGGCGGCAAACCCTGGGAACAACCCGAGGTTTACAAACGCTACTCGCCAATCACCTACGTGGAGAACATGACCACTCCGCTGCTGATTGTTCACAGCGAGCAGGACTACCGTTGCCCGATCGAGCAGGCGGAGCAGCTTTTCATTTCGCTCAAGAAACTGGGGCGAACGGTAGAGTTCGTCCGGTTTCCGAATGAGAACCACGAACTCTCTCGTAATGGTCAGCCAAAGCATCGAGTACAGCGGATCGAGTTCAACCTGGACTGGTGGAATCGATACCTGTAGCGGGCCAAGTGGCCCGCAATCCCCATTGCCCAATCTCCGGGTGACATCCGGGACAATTTGCTATGCTCATCACCGGCGAGAATGCGATGCGTGAGTGTCCGTACCGGAGTCACCAATGTCCTCAGAGACGCGCCAGAAAGTGATCGAACACGAGATGGGGCGACTGGCGCGATTATCCGGACCGGACGCCTCCGAACATGCGCGTCACATCGGCAGGAGCGCTGCTGGCGAGGGGTTTTCGCTCCACGAGCTGCTGAATTGCTGGCAGGTCCACGTCGAACAGAATCTTCGCGACGATTCCGAGATGCTCGCATCAGCCATCGATGCCTTTTACGCAGCCCGAGAGGGTGGGTCGACGTCCCCGGATCGCCACGGACCGCTGTCCTCACCGCTGGAACGTTTATCCGCGCTCCATCGCATCAGCCAATCCGCCGCGGCCAGTCTTGAACTTGACTCGATGCTGACGACGGTCGTACGCGTGGTTCGGGAGACGGTCGGCACGGACGCATGTTCACTCTTTCTGTTCGATCCAGCGTCAGATACCCTGGCGCTACGGGCGACGATCGGGCTCAATCCAGGTGCAATCGGGCGGTTGACGCTGCCGCTTGGGGCCGGGATTACCGGTGAAGCGGCGATGCGACGTGAGGTCCTGGCTGTCAGTGACGCGGTTGCTCATCCGGCCTATGTTGACTATCCATTGCTCGGTGATCGGCCCTATGAATCGCAGGTATCTGCTCCACTCGCATTGCGGTCTCCGGATCGGCTCATCGGCGTACTGAACCTTATGACGATCGACCGCCGGGAGTTCGACGCTGAAGAGCTTGCCTTCATCGAAACGGCGGCGAGCGAGATCGCGGTTGCCATCGAAAACGCGCTTCTCTATAGCGAGACGGACGCGCAACTGCACAACCGGATCTCTCAGCTCAGCACGTTGAGACAGATGTCGAGGCTCGTGGCATCCACCCTCGATCTCTCTCAGGTGCTCGAGATTGTCAGCCGACAGGCGGTCGAGCTTACCGGCGGCGTCGCGGTCGAGATCTACAAAGCCAATCCGGACGATGAGTCTGTCCCCGAGTTGCTATCTCACTATGGGGCCGGTGACTCGGTGCTGACCGATGCGATCCATCGGAACGTGCGGACGATGGTCGATGAAGTCGTCGGGACACTGGGAACTGTCGATCGAAGGGTCTCGAGCGGAACCGACCATGATCTACAGGTGCTCGCCCTGCCAATGCTAACGGGCCGACGGGCGGTAGGCGCCATCTGTGTGTATTCAGAGGATCGGCTCGGGGATGACGCGGAGTTCCAGGGGATGCTTCACGCGTTTTCCGATTCCGCGGCGATCGCGATTGAAAACGCGGAGCTCTACGATGAGGCGAGGCGCGGGCTTCAGCGGACCTCGGCGCTGCTCCAGGAAATGCACCACCGTGTCCGCAACAACCTTCAGACGGTGGCGGCGCTGCTCTCGATGCAGGCACGACACGCGGAGAGCGAGGACGCGGTCGGCCCGCTCACGGAAGCGGTGGGACGAATCAGGAGCATCGCATCGATTCACGACGTACTCAGCAGCGGGAGCATAAGCGAGACCACGGTCGACGTGATTGCGAAGCACGTTACCGATGAGGCAAGCATTACGATTCTTCCGTCAGACACGAACATCAGTTTCGATATCGGTGGGGAGGACGTCTGGGTGTCTTCTCGTGAGGCGACCGTGCTCGCGTTGCTGATCAACGAGTTCGTGTCAAACGCGCTGGTCCATGGCTTTGCCGGGCGAAACTCGGGCAATATCGCCGTACGGGCCTGGGTTGACGAGGAAACGACAGTCGTTGAGGTGACAGACGACGGTGCCGGCGTTCCGGACGGCTTCGACATGCGTCAGTCTTCAGGTCTGGGGTTGCAGATCGCCACTACGCTTACGGAGAGCGACCTTGGCGGAACGTTCCGGGTCGAGCCGAACAGTGACAAGGGAACCCGGGT
>SKKR01000212.1 GCA_007123655.1 Thermomicrobiaceae bacterium | reverse complement strand
GCGCAGCAACGCGGCACTTACCGGGGAAGAAGACCGTGGTACGATGGATCTGCTCCTGTCATTGCCGGTCCCGCGCTGGAGAATCGTCGCGGAGTCGAGCGCCGCGTCGACGTTCGGCCTGATCGTGATCGGGTTCGCGCTCTGGGCGGGCCTCGTCATTGGCGCGCTTCTCGCGGATGTCGCGTTCAGCTTCGATCGCGCCGCACAGGCAACGGCTATGGCCGTCCTGCTCGGGATGGTGTTCGCGGGGCTGACGCTCTCGCTCGGGGCGCTAACCGCGCGCTCCGGGATCGCGATCGGGGCAAGCGTCGGGTTCGCCGTCGCCAGCTATCTGCTCCACTCGCTGGCGCCGCTGGTGGATTGGCTCGAACCGTTCCGGCTGATATCACCCTTCTACCATTACATCGGACAGAGCCCCATGCGGGAGGGGATCAACGCACCAAGCGCCGTCGTACTCGCAGTTACCGCAATTATTCTGACAGTCCTTGCTGCAATAGCATTCCAACGGCGCGATGTGCAGGTCTGACAACAGGGAGTACAGAAGTGACGGATCCCATAATCCAGACGTTCGATCTGACCAAGAGCTACGGCTCGGAGCGCGGGATCATGGACGTTACGATGTCCGTCGAACGTGGCGAGATCTTCGGATTTCTCGGCCCGAACGGTGCGGGCAAGACGACCGCGATCCGGGTGCTGCTCGATCTGATCCGCCCCACCAGTGGCAGCGCCAGCGTGTTCGAGCTCGACACGGTCGAGCACAGTGTCGAAATCCGACGACGTACCGGATACCTCCCCGGCGAGATGAGCCTGTACGAGAACATGACCGGGCATCAGCTCCTGCAGTACTTCGCCGCCCTCCGGGCCAATGCCGACTGGGCGCTCGTTGACGAAATGACGAAACGACTCAGTTGCGATCTCTCCCGGCGCATAGGGGCGCTCTCCCAGGGCAACAAGCGCAAGGTCGGGCTGATCCAGGCGTTCATGCACCGACCGGAGCTGTTGATCCTGGACGAACCGACCGCCGGCCTGGACCCGCTTATTCAGCACGAGTTTCTCCTTCTGATCGAAGAGGCGAGCCGGAACGGACAGACCGTCTTCCTGTCCTCGCACAACCTGACGGAGGTGGAACGGGTCTGTAACCGTGTCGGGATCATCCGCTCCGGTCGCCTGATTGCGGTCGAACCGATCGAAGCGCTCCGGAAGCGGGCCGTGCGCAAGCTGGAGATCCGGTTTGCCGGACCGGTGAAGGAGGATGCCTTCCGGGACCTCCCGGGTATTCATGAAATGCGCATGGAAGGCGATACGCTGCACTGCACGATGAGCGGCCCGCTCGGTCCGGTAATCAGCGCCGCGTCGCAGTTCGAGATTGTCGATCTGATCAGTGAGCAGCCGAACCTGGAAGAGATCTTCATGGCGCTCTACAGCGAAGAAGAGTCACCCGTTGTCTAACATCTTCCAGAAGACGCTTCGAGACCAGTCCCGCGCGCTCGTCTGGTGGTTTATCGGGATCGTCGTGCTGGGGCTGATCACGGTTCTGCTCTACCCATCGATCGGCGCGGCGCCGGAGATGGAGCAACTCTTCGAGGAAATGCCCCCGGCGGCTCAGATCTTCATCGGCGAGATCGCCGACATTACCTCCCCGGAGGGCTACCTGAACAGCCAACTCTTCGCGCTGATGGTGCCACTCCTCTTCATGATCTACTGCATTGGTCAGGGTGCCGGCGCAATCGCCGGCGAGGAGGCAGCCGGGACGATGGATCTGCTGCTGGCCAACCCGGTTCCCCGGTTCCAGATCGTGCTCGAGAAATTCGGGGCGGTGCTGGCGGGCGGCGTCGTGCTCGGCCTGGCCAACGTTGCGGGCATCGCCGTCGGAATCGTAATCGTGGACATGGAAATGAGCATCGTCAGGCTGACCGAAACGACGCTCGGAGCCCTCCTGCTGGGGTATCTCTTCGGAGCGTTCGCGTTGCTGCTCGGTGCATCGAGTGGCAGGCGCGGGATGAGCATCGGCGTCAGCGCGGGCGTCGGGGTGGTCACGTACCTGCTGAACGGCTTCGCCATGCTGATCGACTGGTTGGAACCGTACCGCTATCTCTCACCCTTTCACTACTACACGGCGAACGATCCGATCAACAACGGACTGGACCTCTGGCACACGCTCATATTGATTGTCCTGACGGCAGCATGCCTGGCCGGCGCCGTTGTCGGTTTCCAGCGACGAGACGTTCAGGTCTAGCTGACCGGACAGACGCAACCGGGCGGCCTGGGTGGCCGCCCGCTGGTATTCGATTACTGAAATTGTTCCTGCACGGCAACTGGCCTGGTGGGCTGTGGCTACGTCCCCGGCGTCGTGCCGTGGACATAGACCGTCGTCCCAACATCCGCCCAGTCGAAGAGCCAGGCCGCGTCCTCGATCGTCAGGTTCGTGCAGCCCGCACTCTGCGGCGTTCCGAAGTTCTGGTGCCAGTATGTCCCGTGGATCGCGTATCCGCGATCGTAATACATAACGTACGGCACATCTTCCAGGTCATAGTCACCGCGGTCCGGCGTCGTCCCGCTCATATCGTCGTAGCGAAGATGGGCATAGGTCTCCCACTGCCCGGTCGGTGTCTGAACCGCCGGTCGCCCCGTCGCAGCAACGGCGGCGTAGACAAGCTGTTCACCTTCCCATGCCCGGACCATCTGCTGTGACAGGTCGACTTCCATCCACTTGACTTCATCCACGGGCGCGCCAGCCGGCGGCGACGTCACACCATACGGGTCGTTCGGATGCGGTTCCGGTTCCCACCACAGATCCTCGCTGTAGTGGGGAGTGTCACCGTCATGCGCCCGCGGCGACGTGTCGACCCCGTCACGCTCGGCAGCCTGCGCACCGAGCCGCTCGAACAGCACACGCCATTCGTCGGGGTTGTCCGGGTGCCACTCGATGATGGCTCGCTCCAGATACTGGACGTGCGTTCCGTCATGGTCGAACTCGGTGCTCAGCGGATAACCGAATATTCTGGTCGCTCCGTGGCTCTCCCAGTAATCAAGGAATCCGCCATCCAGATTGTGGCCGGTCTGATCGAAGTAGCGGCCACTGTCGGATTCACCAACCTCCTGGAACGGGTCGCTGTCAGCCAGGCCCCGCGCGTCACGTGCTTCCGCGCCCAGCCGGCGGAGCAACACCTGGTGTTCCACCGGGTTATCAGGATGATGCTCCAGCACGTGCCGTTCAAAGTACTGGACGGTCATCCCATCCTGCTCGAGCTCCGGGGTCATCGGATACCCGAACGTCTGAATTCCACCGTATTCGCGCCAGAATTCGAGAAACTCGCCACCCAGATAGTGACCGGTTTCCTCGAAGTAGACGCGATCGGGTCCTTCTTCACTCGCATCCGCGGTCGCGGCCGGTACCACGATGAACGCCGCAAGCATCGCGAACGCCAGAATGACTATCCTCCGCACAGTTCTCCTCCCTGATCCTGTGTTTCATCTCCCGTACGTGCGTAATCGCTACTGATGGCGAATCTCTCCCAGAGCACTGAATTGCTCGATTCGCCGCGTTACGTGCTCTGTCCTGTACGACGCATAGATTCGCTGAGATGTTTCATCGGAAGTTTCGTACCAGCATACGGCAAGAAACAGGCGGGGAGCGTTTCCCCGCCTGCACGCGCAAAATGACTATTTTCTGTTTCCGGATCAGGTTCCCGGCGTCCGCCCGTGGATGTATACCGTGGTCCCGACATTCGCCCAGTTGTAGACCCAGGCAGCATCGCCCGGAGTCAGGTTTACACAGCCAGCACTCTGTGGCGTCCCGAACGCCTGATGCCAGTAGGTGCCGTGAATCGCGAACCCGCGATCGTAGTACATGACGTGCGGAACGTCCGGCAATGAGTACGAACCGCGATCGGGCGTCCAGCCGGACATGTGGTCGTAACGAAGCTTGGTGTAGATCTGGAAAGTACCAGTGAGCGTCTGCACCATGGGCCGGCCGGATGCGATGATAGCGG
>SKKR01000369.1 GCA_007123655.1 Thermomicrobiaceae bacterium | reverse complement strand
CGGGTGACAATGCAGCCGCGCCGGCGACCAGCAAGAGACCTGTCGCGAGAATGAGTGTGCTGATCTGACGCTCCACGGCGGGCCCTTCCTCTCACACGCTGTGGCTGACGTGGCATGCCTTCGTACGGTCTCTGGTCCAGTGCGGTTGATTGCCTGTCTTCACCGGCCGTGACCGAATCGCGTTCGATCGCTGACTCGGCCCGACGGTCTCACCGGGATCCCGGTCAGGTCTCCTTGACCGCCTGAATCTCGAGATACACGCGCACCGTATCGCCGATCGTGACCCCGCCGGCCTCCAGCGTCCGGTTCCAGGACAGACCATAATCCTGCCGGCGGATCTCCGTGGTCGCGCTGAACGACGCACGCATCCGCCCGTCCGGGTCTTCTCCGATGCCTTCAAATGTCACATCGAGCACGACAGTGCTGGTTCGACGGAGCACCCGGAGGTCTCCGATCAGGCGATAGTGGTTCCGGCCGATCGCCTCCACATCCCGTGAGGCGAAGCGGATGTGCGGGTAATTCTCGACGTCGAAGAAATCGCCTGACCGGAGATGGATGTCCCGTTGCACCTGGCCGGTATCGACGCTGGCCGCATCGATCTCGACCACGACGCCGGCCGGCTGTTCAAGGTGATGGTCATAGATGAGATCACCCCGAAACGAGTTGAACGTACCGCGAACCGTATTCACCATGAGATGGCGAATCGCGAAACGGACCTCGCTGTGGTCGGGATCGACCCGCCAGCGCGAGAGATGCGGCTGTGTCTCAGCGGCACGGTGCGCCTCACCAGGGTCCGACATTGAGATGACCTCCCTCACCAAGACTATACCGCGTCTGGCGCTCGAATGCCGCCAAAAATGGGGGGCGGAGTATGAGATGCCGGGATTCAGGTCCCGCGACGCGAGACCTGCGAAACCTCGAGCTGCGGCGCTGGATCCGGGCATTCGTGACTCGCCGGCACGGATTCACTGGCGGCAGGCGGGGGTATCGGGACGTACTGCCCCGGAAGCTACGCGACATAACTACGCTCGATTGTTGACCCGTCGCCGCGAATGCTGGCCAGACAGGAACGGACCCGGTCGGAGTTGACCGTGCCCGACTCGAACACGGTGTCGCGCGTGCCTACTCCTGCATCTGCTGCGCGCCGACGCGTCCGAGCATCACATCCATCCGCTCCGGCCATTTGCCCGGGTGCCACTCGAACCGCTGGCGTTCGAAGTACTGGACGACGTGCACCTCTCCGGTGTCAGGGTTGAGTTCGCGGAACTCCTCGCTGATCGGGAAGCCATAGATCGCCAGCCCGCCGTATCGCTCCCAGTAACCCCGGAAGCCGCCGCACAGACGATGTCCGGTCTGCGGGTAGAAGGTGCAGAAGTTGTCGCTGCGCGCCTCTATGGGCCGAAACGGCGCTTCACCGCTTCGATCCGCGGTCATCTCCCGTCCGAGCAACCCCAGATGGACATCGTGCCGGGCCGGCCAGGTGCCGGGACGATGCTCGAACCGGGCACGCTCAAAGTATTGATAGGTGTAGCCGTCGGCCTGGATCACGTCGCTGAGCGGATAGCCGAACACCGGGAGCCCGCCGAACTGATTCCAGTAGGTCAGGTAATTGCCCGAAACTGTGTGCCCGGTAGCAGGGAAATGTCGCTCAAGCGGGGCAGGGGCGTGAACCGTTCCTTCCACCATCTGCTCGACCGTCGCGAAGCGGTACCCTCGGGCGCGAAGTCCATCGATCATCGCCGGCAGCGCCGCGGAATCCTGGGATGCCGCACCGACGTGCATCAGGATCACGCCGCCAGGTGTCGCGCCGTTGAACACCCGCGTGTTGATCTGGGACGGAGACAATCCCTGCCAGCCGAGCGTATCCACGGTCCACATGATGTTGTAGCGATATCCCAGTCGCTCCAGATCCGTCAGAACGGAGTCGTTGTAATCACCAAACGGCGGCCGGAAGTACGGTTTCAGTTCGTATCCGGCGATCGATCGCACGATGTCTTCGGTCCGCTGGATCTGGCTGGATCGTTGAGCGAACGACAGCGCGGTGACGCTGGAAGAGGTTCCCGTGAACGACGGGTGGTCATAGCTGTGATTGATCAGGTGATGACCCTCGCGAACCATCCGCCTGACCAGTTCCGGGTTGCCTTCTGCCCAGACACCGGTCATTCCGAATGACGCTTTGACGTTCTCGCGGGCAAGCGTGTCAAGGATCTGGGATGCGTACCCGCGATCCGATCCGGCGTCAAACGTCAGCACGATCACCCGGTCCGTTGTGTCGAAGTTCCGGATCGTGCGCACACTGGACTGGGCCGAAGCCGGCGCCAGGTTAACGGTCAGGAGCAGTGTGGTCATTGCGATCAGGGCGAACGTGCGTATGAGGCGACGGACGGGGAGACTGGTGGTCACGTTCGTTTCCTTATGATAACGGCGAGCGAACCTGTTGACTACAAAAGTACGCAGTTACGCTCACAGTCACGTCACCGCCCGCCCGCGATTGCAGCAATCTCGTGACAAAACGGGGGCCGGAGGAAAGGGGGGACACCGGCACCGGGGAAGGCACCGGTATCCCGGTATACCGACGTCAGGTGCGCGGTTTCCTGGCGACCCCAATGAGCCCTTCACAGTCCATCGCCAGCGGTCCGTCTCCGTAGCGCTCACGAAGTATCCCGATGAACGTCCGACCTACCCGTTCGGCCTGTTCAGCACCGAGCGCGTCGATCAGTGCCGTGATCGTCGGGATGAATCCTTTGAGCTCCTCCCAGAGCGAATCGGCTGACTCCGCGGTCATCTGGTGGGTAACCCGGTGGATTGTGGCCCCGTCGAACCCGGCATCTCCGAGTTCGGCAATGAAGTCGTTTGGGTCCTGCAGGCTGAGCGCCGGTGGCAGTCCATCCCAGGGTGGCGGACCGGTCTCGGCTGCCTGCATCGCCTCAAGGAAGGCGAACATCGGCTCGACCCGGTGCATCGCGCTCCAGGTGACCACCACGATGCGACCGCCGGGCCGGAGAACACGGTACATTTCCTGAAATCCGCGTGAACGGTCTGGAAAGAGATTCACACCGAACTGTGATGCCGCGAGATCAAACGTGCCGTCCGCGAACTCGAGGTTTTGCCCGTCCATGAGCACGGGACGAACGCGCTCAATGCCGTCGTCCCGAACACGACGCTGAAGCTGGTCGATCATGCCTTCGGCGAAGTCGATCGCCACGACATCTGACCCGCGCCCGGCTGCCTCGAGCGCAAGAACGCCTGTGCCGGTTGCCACGTCAAGAACATGGTCATCTGGCCGAAGCTCGACGATGTCCAGAGCATCACGTGCGAATTGCGGCATCAGACGCTCGGCGGTTCGATCGTAGGCGTGCGCGCCGTGACTCCAGAGTTCTGGCAGTTGATCGGGCCATCGTGTGGCGCTCTGCACAACTCCGCTCCTTTCCCGCGAATGCTGATGAATCACTGTTGCCGGCGCTCCCGGGAGCCGGTCCGGATGACGTTTCCGCATATGCCGGAACGCGCCCGACGCCTGGAAGCATCGGGAAGCGAGAGGATATGCGGTGACGTCTGTACGAGGCATGCTATCAGAGTGGAAGAGAGATTTCAAGAGTCGTTTGAATCCTTGAGTTCCCTTGACAGCACTGCTACGCTAGAGAAAGCATACCCCCTGGGGGTATAATATTGTCAGTCGAAACTCGAGAAACGCCGAGCGAGACAGAACCACGGGGAGATCAGGAGTACGCACATGCGAAGCGAAACGATAGTCGCAATCGCGGGAGGGATCATCTTCATCATTCTGCTGATGGCGTTCACCGGCGGCTGGATGATGGGCCCGGGTCATATGTGGGGGTGGAACGACGGGCGGTTCGCCGGATGGTGGGCGCTGCCCATGTTGCTGATGGTGCTTTTCTGGGCAGCGATTATCGCCGCAGCCGTCATCGCGGTTCGCTGGTTGGCCCAGTCAGATCGCAGTCGTGACAACAACGCGAAACAGGGAAGCGATCG
>SKKR01000361.1 GCA_007123655.1 Thermomicrobiaceae bacterium | reverse complement strand
CGCCAGGTTCCGCAGGGAACAAGGGATCATCGAGTATGTGGGTGAGATTGAACTCGTACGGTTCGTACGCCGGGACGCCGACGATCTCCCGGGCGGCCGGATTCATATAGAGCACATCTGCGTTCTGGTCGATCAGCAGGACACCCTCGGCCAGAAACTCGAGGAGGTCGAACTGGGAAATGTCCAGGGGATCTGGACCGGACCGGGCGGGCCGACGCGAACCGTTTCCGCTCCGAAGCAGATACAGGCGATAGTTGCCGTTTTGCGAGGTTATCACGCGCGCCGGGCGGATGTGGGCAGAGTTCCGCGTCGGGCTCTGGTCGATACCAAGTTCGTCAACCACGCGACCGATCAGGTCCTCTTCCGGATAACCAAGCAGTTCGCCGGCCGGATTGTTCGCATATCTGATAACGCCGGCACGGTCAGCGATCAGCACCGGCTCCGGCATGCCATCCAGCAGTTCGAATGTCGCGGGAGAATCGTTCTCTGGATCAGTCATCTTCACGAATCGTTTCACCTGCGCTCCGCCCAACGCCACGTTCCAGCCGTCGGTTGATGAACTCGCAAGTTCCCGGCCAAAATGTAACACGTCCTGGTACTCGAAGTCCCCGCATTTTAACAATTTGCGCACGTTCCGTCCGACTTTTGGGAGTATTGGGCCACACCGTACTGCCAGATCACGCAAACGGTACGTGCAGCGTAAATCACTTCACTCCCGTGCTTCGAGTCAATCATCCCCAATAGTGGGATCATCACCTGCCGGAACCGGAGTCTCTCGCCCAGCGGCAACGCGATACGCATGGAGAGGGAGGTACCGCATCAGTTGCTGTTCACCGGGCGGTGTTCACGGTCTATCGCGTTCGTTGCGAACTCGTGACGCTCCTGAGCGAGGGACAACCTGCTCGCCGGCGTGCCAGGCCCAGGCGGTTCGCACGATCTCGTCCAGATCGGTGTATACGGGCGTCCAGTCAAGGAGCCGCCGCGCCAGTGTGGCGTCGGCGACCAGTTCGGGGGGATCACCGGCCCGCCGGGGGCCTTCGCGATATGGTACCGGTGTACCGCCGATACGCTCAACGCTCCGGATGATCTCCCGGACCGAGTAACCGGTACCGGAACCGAGATTCAGTCCCCGACTGGTCCCGCCACGTTCAAGGTAGGAAATCGCGTTGACGTGGGCGCTCGCCAGATCGAGCACGTGCGAGTAGTCACGGATATTTGTCCCGTCCGGTGTCGGATAGTCGGTCCCGAAAATCTGGATCGGCGCCCGGCGACCGAGCGCCGCTTCGATCGCGAGCGGGATCAGGTGCGTTTCGGGGTCGTGACGTTCTCCGATGCGCGATTCGGGATCGGCTCCGGCTGCATTGAAGTAGCGCAGCGCGGCCCACTTCAGCCCGTACGCCGCACCGTACCAGCGGAGCATTCGCTCCACAGACAGCTTGGTGTCGCCGTACGGACTGATCGGATTCTGAGAGTGGGACTCGTCCAGCGGGAGATAAAGGGGCTCGCCATAAATCGCGCAACTCGAGGAGAAGATGATCATTCCCACGTCACTGTCAAGCATCGCGTTCAACAGACCGAGCGACTTTGTGACGTTGTTGTCGAAGTACTTTCGCGGGTTCAGGACCGATTCGCCGACATTGATGTATCCCGCGAAATGAATCACCGCCTCGATCCTGTGGTCCCGCATCGTGTTAACCAGGAGATCATGGTCGGCCAGGTCCCCGTTAACCAGCGGTCCCCACTGGACGGCCCATTCGTGGCCGTGTTCCAGATTGTCGAACACCACCGGCGTGTGTCCCGCTTCGGCCAGTGCAAGTGCCGTATGACTTCCAATGTAACCCGCACCGCCCACCACCAGAACGTTCACTGCACCTCGCCTCGTCAGCTTCTTCGAAGTCGGATCGTCACACATTGCCGGCACGTCTGGAGTAGCGCGACACCCGATTGTCTCATATCATCGAGCAGACAACATGCGACGTCACTGAACAATCCAGAACTCCGGAGAGGAGCCTGCAATGAGTGGTACTGCCAGCGTCAAACTTGCGGATCGGATGAGCAAACTCGGGACAGAAACCGCGTTCGACGTTCTCGTTCGAGCGCGCGCGCTGGAAGCAGAAGGCAAGCACGTCATTCATCTCCAGCTCGGCGAGCCGGACTTCGACACCCCATCGCACATCGTCGATGCCGCGGTGGACGCGCTCCGGTCAGGAGACACGCACTACACACCGACCGCCGGTATCCCGACATTGCGACAGGCCATCGCTGACTACACCAGCGAGACCCGTGGAGTAGCGTTCTCGCCCGACCAGGTTGTGGTAACCCCCGGCGGCAAGCCGATCATGTTCTTCGTGGTCCTGGCGCTTGCCGGTGAGGGTGACGAGGTGGTCTACCCCGACCCCGGATTCCCGATCTACCAGTCAGTCGTCAACTTCGCCGGCGCGGTTCCCATCCCGCTGGAACTCAAGGAGGAGCACGGGTTCGGATTTTCGCCCGATCAAATACGCTCGCTCGTCAACGACAAAACCAAGCTGGTCATCATCAACTCCCCGCACAATCCCACCGGCGGGATGGTTTCCGAGGAATCGCTGGAGGAACTGGCCAGGCTGGCCGTCAAACACGACTTCATGGTGCTGACCGACGAGATCTATTCCCGGATTGCCTACGATCATGACGGCGTCCCCACCAGCATCTCGACCTTCCCCGGCATGGCCGAGCGCACGATCATCCTTGACGGTTTCTCCAAGACCTTCGCGATGACCGGCTGGAGACTCGGTTACGGCGTCATGCCGAGGACGCTGGCGGATCAGGTCACGCGGCTCGCCGTGAACTGCAACTCCTGTACGCCGGGATTCGTCCAGCAGGCGGGACTGGCGGCACTCACCGGGCCGCAGGAACCGGTCGATGAGATGGTTGCCGAGTTCCGACGACGTCGTGACACCGTCGTTGCCGGGCTCAACGAGATACCAGGCATCTCGTGCATCGAGCCGGCCGGCGCATTCTACGTATTCCCGAACATCACCGGTCTTGGCCGCGATTCGGATACGGTCGCCAACGATCTGATGTACGACGGACACGTCGCGCTTGTCTCCGGGACGTCTTTCGGTCCCGCAGGAGAGGGGTACATCCGCATTTCCTACGCGAACTCGATGGCGAACCTGACAGACGCGCTTCGGCGTATCAGGGAGACCGTGGGGCGCCTGTACTGATCGTCAGATACCCGCCGGTGTACCTGGTCGTGTGGGCGATCCAGCTCAGGCGGTCACCGTGACGCCGCGCGGTAGGCGTCGATGCGTTCATCGAGTGGCCATTCGAACGACTCATCGCCCCAGATCAGCGTGGCTGAGCCGTCCGTGACGCTGTACCGCTGCATGAGTTCCCAGCCCGGTCCGTGATCGGTCGGAAGCAACTCCGAATCCTCGTTCCCACCGTTCGCCGCACTCAGGACCAGAAGCACTCTGTCACCCGCGGCGAAGTCACGATCCCGGCCGTCGTTGATCTCGTACCGGTCACCGCCGATTTCCCCACCCCGAAGCGCAACAACGACCTCGCCCGCACGATCGCCGGCGGCCAGGTTATCGAACACCGCGCCCTGAAGGAGGATCGGTTCTCCGTCGAGTGACACCGTAAACGGGGTCTGGATCCAGTCATCCTCCGGAACCCCCGATACAGCCCAGGGGGTTCCGGGCCGTGTACCGTCCGAGGTCGTCCATTCGGCATCGTGGACCGCGGAGACTTCACCGAGTACCGCGAGGACCGCTCCCTGATTAACCAGCGCCTCGGGAGCATGCGGGGCGCCCGCCGGTTCGGATTCCTCCGTGACATGAATTGGCGTCTGCCCGGCGATCCAGATGAGCAGGAACACCGCACCGGCCAGCGCGAGGGCCGCGATGCCCAGAAACGCGATCAGCAGTTTGAACATCGAGGCGTCCAATCGACACGTGTCTGTGCGTTCCGGTCCGGGATGCAATAACGGAAGGTGAACATCGGATCAGGCACT
>SKKR01000403.1 GCA_007123655.1 Thermomicrobiaceae bacterium | reverse complement strand
GGACAAGCCCGACCAGACCGAGGTAGAACGGGGAGTCGGTAAGTTCCAGGATCAGCCAGCCCTGAGCGATGATCTGCATCCAGGAGCCGACATTGGAGGTGATCATCCCGAGCCAGAAGCGCCTGAACTCCTGGATCCCGAGCGCCCCGCTGCCAATCCCGGCGTAGGCGCTGCGCGGCATCGAGGAAAGGGCTGCCAGCCGGTTGGCCAGTCTCCATCGGCGCGGGGTCCGGTTCAGTCGGTCCGGGGCTCGGTCTCGTTCACCATCGCCGTCCAATACGTCCGCCGCTTTCTTGTCCCTGTGGAGTACCAATCAACACCGAACACGAGCTCCTATAGTAGAGCGCCCATGGTCATCTGAGGGCGTCAGTCAGAACCGTACAACTGGTTCATCGCTTCCAGGAGACGCGCAAGCTCCGGTGCCTGAACGTCTCGCTCCACTCCATAACTGAAGGATTCGATGATGAGGTCCGGTTGAATCTGCCGGTACTCCAGTGCCTGGAACCAGGTCTCCAGCTTGTCGAGCTGACGAACCAGCCGGGCCTCCGGCGAGTCACCGGCTTCGTATTCTCGCCAGGCGTCGTACACCAGCGATCGAAGATCGTCCGGCAGGGTCCCGGTCAGTTCACGCATCGCACGGTCTTCGGCGTCGGCCTTGGCCTGCTCTGCCGATTCACTGTACTCAGGTAGCTCCCGAAATAACTCGTCCGGGTCTGACTGGGGATCTCGCAAGCGATCATCGAACGGCGTCACATCGCCGGCGAGTGCCTCCGGGAGATCGTGGAGCAGGGCGAGCAGAAGGGCTCGCTCCAGGTCGAGGTCCGGGTCTCGCACTCCAACGACCAGCGTCATCAATGCCAGGCGCCAGCTATGGTCCGCGACAGACTCCGGATCACGGACTCCCCGGTCAACCCAGCCCTGGCGGGCAACCGATTTCAGGCCACCGGCGAGGTTGAAAAAGCGTGCGAGCGACTGGAGTTCGTCATCGTTCAGTGACATATCAACGCAGCCACCGGGCCGGCATAACTCCGGCCCGGCATCAGTTCACGTCAGTCTCGAGCAACGACGGGGTTGCTGAGGACGCCGATCCCGCCAACTTCGATCTCGATCGTATCCCCGGGCTTCATCGGCCCGACACCTTCAGGCGTGCCGGTCATGATCACGTCCCCCGGCTCGAGTGTCATCACGTTGGTGATGAACTCCATGAGAACGGGGATATCGAAGATGAGGTCCGAGCTGTTGTTGTCCTGCCGGATCTCGCCGTTGAGACGGGACTGAACTTTGACGCTGCTCGGGTCCATGTCTGTCTCGATCACTGGTCCGAGCGGGCAGAACGTGTCGAACCCCTTGGCCCGTACCCACTGTCCATCCTTCTGCTGGTATTCCCGATGGCTCACGTCGTTGCCACAGGTGTATCCCAGAACGTAGTTCGCCCAATCTTCCTTTTTGATGCGTTTCGCCCGCTTGCCGATGACCACGCACAGCTCGGCTTCGTAGTGGATGTTGTTTCCCGGCGGCAGCTCGATGTTCTTCCCCGGGGCCACCAGAGACGAAGTCGGCTTCAGAAAGACCAGCGGCTCCTCCGGCGGCTTTCTGGTCGGGTCGTTCTCGGTCACGTGCTTCAGATAGTTGAGCCCGATCGCGACGACTTTTGGCGGCTGGATCGGAATGTCGAGCTCAAGTGAGTCCAGTTTGCCCACCTCAGATCCCTTGGTCAACCCGCCGAACACGTCGCCGCTCGCCGCGTAGACCGTGTCGTTTTCGAGGATCCCGAAATGGGATTGTCCATCTGCCACGTATCGCAATATCTTCACGTTGTCCCTTCCCCTGCTCATACCGTCGACGTTCGACGCGTGACTCCTCGTTCCGGCCATAGTAGCAGACTGAACATGGCAGGCTCCGGGGAATCCTCCCAGGTCAGTGCAGTCATTCTCCGGTTCTGGATCCATTCAACGGTTCTGTAACGAATAGCGGTGTTTCCGTCAGACCCGCGATATCTGGTTCGTGTCAAGCTACGGAGAGTCTGGGGAAACCCTGGATGTGACACCCGTGCGTCATTGAGCTGGACACACCGGAAGGAGCCCCGCATGAACCAGATCATTTCCATGAACGACGTCGTCAAAACGTACGGACCAGTCCGCGCGCTCGACTTTTTCAATTTGGATGTCAATGAGGGCGAGGTCCACGGGTTCCTGGGACCGAACGGTGCTGGCAAGACAACCGCAATCCGCATTCTTCTTGGGCTGCTCAGGCACGACAGCGGGCACGTCTCGGTGTTCGACGGCGACCCGTGGCGCGATGCCGTCGCCCTGCACCGGCGCATGGCCTACGTCCCTGGCGATGTCAGTCTCTGGCCGGAGTTAACCGGCGGCGAGGCAATCGATGTCCTCGGGCGACTTCGGGGCGGGCTCGACCCGAAAAAGCGAGAACGGCTCTGCGAACGCTTTGACTTCGATCCGACGAAGAAGGGCCGAACCTACTCGAAGGGGAACCGGCAAAAAGTCGCGATCATCGCGGCGATGTCCTCCGACGTCGAACTTCTCATCATGGACGAGCCGACCTCCGGACTTGATCCCCTGATGGAAGTCGTGTTCCAGCAGGTCATCAGAGAAGAGAAGGAAGCCGGCAAGACCGTGCTGCTGTCGAGCCACATCCTCTACCAGGTCGAGATTCTCTGTGAGCGGGTGACGATTATCCGGCAAGGACACACAGTGGAGAGTGGAACGCTGGATGAACTGCGCCACCTGACGCGGACATCCGTTACGGCGGAGACTGAACAGCCGGCTGCCGGACTGAAGGAGTTCGAGGGCGTTCATGATTTCGTGCTTGAAAACGGCCGGGCCCAGTTCAACGTTGATACCGACAAGCTGGGGCCGGTTATCGGTGAGATTCATTCGCTCGGAATCAGGAACCTGGTGAGTCAGCCACCGACGCTGGAGCAACTCTTCATGCGCCACTACGGCGAGGAACTAACGGCTGAAGAGGTCGCGGAACCGGAGACGGAGGAGGTGGCGGTGTGAACGAGTTCAAAGGAACATCGACCCTCATCCGCTTCATGCTCAGGCGGGACCGCGTGCGAATTCCGCTGTGGATCGCCGGCATAGTCGGGTTCGTGCTGCTCTTCGCGGCGGCCGTTCCGGGTATCTACCCGACCGAGGCCGATCGTCAGGCTCGCGCCGATCTCTGGGACACGCCGATTGCGAACCTGATGCGCGGGCCGGGCTACGGCCTGGATGACTACACATTCGGTGTGATGATTGCCGCCGAGATCATGCTCTACATTGCCATCGCCGCCGCGTTGATGAGCATCTTCCTGATCGTCCGCCACACTCGACGCGAAGAAGAGACCGGCCGGCTCGAACTGATCCGGTCATCGGTCGTCGGCAAGTATGCCCAGTCGACAGCAGCGTTCACTGTGGTGGTGCTAGCGCATCTGGTGATTGCTGCATTATTGGCTCTCCTCCTGCCGCTTGTCGGCGAAGACCTGGCGTTCGGGGGCTCGCTGGCATTCGGCATCGGAATCGCCGTTGCGGGAATCGTGTTCGCGGGCGTTGCACTGGTCACCGCGCAGTTGAGCGAGTTCGGCCGAACCGCGTCCAGCATGGCCGCCGTAATTCTGGCTGGCGCGTTTCTGATTCGCGCGGTTGGTGATGTTCAATGGCACATTCTCTCATGGTTTTCGCCGCTTGCCTGGCCGCAGGAAATGCGCCCGTTCTTTGATGAGCGCTGGCTGCCGGTGCTGCTTGGCGTCGTCCTCACAGGATTGCTCGTCCTTGGCGCGTTCGCGCTGAACCGAGTCCGTGACGTTGCGGCGGGAGTCGTCAGGCCGAGGCCAGGGCCGGCGAACGCATCAGATAGCCTTTCCAATCCGTTTGGCTTCGCATTCCGGCAGCTTCGCGGCAGCCTGATCGGCTGGAGTGCTGGTGTCATCGTTCTTGGCGCGACGTTCGGGAGTACGGTCGGAGAGATCAGCGACTGGGCCGCGGAAAATCCCGGACTGACCGAGTTGCTCGAGGCTTTCGAAGGTGTTACCGTGCTCGAGTCATTCCTTGGGTTTCTGGTCATGGCGATGGCTCTGATTACGGCCGGGTTCGCGATCCCGGCGGCGCTCCGGGCGCGAAGCGAGGAGAACGAGGGCCACGCTGAGTCACTGCTTGCAACCGCACTGGCACGCTCCAGGTGGCTGGGAAGCTATCTCCTGGTCGCGTTGCTGGGCAGCGCGTTCGTGCTCCTTTCCGGCAGCGCAGCGCTCGGCGTTCTGGCCGCGATCGATCAGAACGACGGTGGGTTGTTTCTGCAAATAATGGGAGCCGCGCTCGCATACATCCCGGCAATCTGGATCCTCATTGGATTGGCAGGCCTGCTGTTCGGCGCTCTTCCAAGGGCCATCGTCGTGGTCTGGATCGCGTTTCTGTACGCCTTTGTCGTCGGGATATTCGGAGATTTGCTGAATCTTCCGTCATGGATGTTCAGCCTCTCTCCCTATGAGCATGTACCGGACCTGCCCGGCGGTGAGTTCACTGTTCTGTCCGTCGTCCTACTCACGCTGGTGGCGCTGGCGCTGATCGTGGCCGGGCTTATTAGTTTCGGCAATCGTGACCTCCAGTCTGTCTGACGAGCACGACGAAGGAAAGCGAGTTGGTCGTATGCGCTCGTTTACTGGAACCGTTACACTCGTTCGTTTCTATCTGAAGCGTGACCGTTACCGACTGGCGATCTGGATTCTCGGTATCGCAATCGCGGTCGCCGGGATGGCGTGGAGCTATCCGGAATCGTTTCCGACCCAACCCGAAATCGAAAGCCGGGTCTCAATGATCCGTGATAACCCGGCAGGCACAGCCATGACCGGTCCCGGTCACGCGCTCGACACCGTTACGCCGGACAACTACGGACCGATGATCGTAAACGACATCGGAAGCTTTACCGCAATCGCCGTGGCGCTGATGAGCATCTTCATTGTCATCAGACACACCAGAAAAGAAGAGGAAACCGGCAGGAGCGAGCTTGTTCGCTCCGCTATCGTTGGCCCGCATGCCAGCACAGCGGCGGCGGTTATCGTGGCAGCGCTCGCGAACCTCCTGCTGGCTATATTCATTGCACTGGGAATGGTCGTGCAGGGACATCCAGGGATCGGATCGCTTGCGTTCGGCCTCGCCCTAGCGATGATCGGACTCGTCTTCGCCAGTATTGCTGCCGCTGCGGCTCAGATTACGCAGAACGCCGGTGGTGCGACCGCGATCGGCGGCATCACACTCGCCATTGCTTTCGCACTTCGCGCGCTTGGTGACGTTCAGGAAAGCGCCTTGTCCTGGCTTTCTCCGATCGGATGGTCACAGGCAATCAGGCCGTACGCTGAGGAGCAGTGGTGGCCGGTTCTGATACCGATCGCGACATCGCTGGTAGCCGTGTGGACCGCATTCATGCTCGGCACTCGCCGGGACGTCGGTGCAGGAATGATCGCGGCGAAGCCGGGCCCGGCCAATGCTGGTCCGAGAATGGGAACGTCGTTCGGACTGAACCTGCGCCTGCAGCGTGGGTCGCTAATCGGATGGACGATCGGTGTTCTGATCGGCGGGCTCTATATCGGCCTGATGGCGTCGGAGGCCGAATCGGTGTTCGCCGACATGGAGATCTATCACGAATACATCACCATCGAAGGAGCCACGCTTACGGACGGTCTGTTGACGACGTTCATTATGTGGATCACCATCGTGAGTCTGGGGTATGCAATCGGCGCGGCCAACCGGCTTCGCAGCGAAGAGAACGCCGGACATGCCGAAAACGTGCTTGCGACGTCGGTGAGCCGGCTGCGCTACGCGACGAGCATTCTACTCAACTCGATCGTGGGATCGCTGGTTGTGGTGTCTGCGGGCGGTATCGGACTCGGCCTGGTCCGGATGTCCGACACCGGCAACACGTCGGAGCTATTCCGGATGCTCGGCGCCGCAGTCGCTCATCTGCCCGCAATCTGGCTTCTTGTGGGCATAACGATCGCCTTGATCGGCTTCGTGCCCCGCGCGCTCGCTCTGGTCTGGGCATTCGTCGCGTACATCGTCATGGTGGAGATGTTCGGACCATTGCTTGGATTGCCAGACTGGACCTACGAAGGATCCCCGTTCCGTCACACGCCGCAATTACCCGCGGGAGACGTCAGTCTTCTGGCAATCGGTATAATCACCGTAATTGCCCTTGGTCTAATGATTGTCGGAATACTGGGTTTCCGCCGGCGAGATCTCTACGCCTGAACGCAGCAGGGAGTTATGCAAGAACGCGCAGAATCGGGAGTGTTGATCGATGGCTGAGAACAACGAAGTACTGCGATTTGACAACGTCACCAAGCGATTTGGCGAAACCATTGCCCTCGACAGCCTATCGATGACGCTCGAACGGGGTGAGGTCGTCGGCCTGCTCGGTCCCAACGGCGCGGGGAAGACCACGGCGCTACGGATACTGCTGGGACTGATCAAGCCGACCGAGGGCCAGGCGACGGTCTACGGGTTCGATACCTGGCTACAACCGGTTCAGGTCCACCAGCGGCTCGCCTACGTGCCGTCCGAGTTCAACGTCTGGCCGAACCTGACCGGTGGCCAGATCCTGGACCTGCTGGGCGCGCTCTACGGTGGGTACGACCCTGATATTCGCGAGCAGTACATTGAACGGTTCAACTTCGACCCCAACAAGAAGGGGCGAACCTATTCCAAAGGCAACCGTCAGAAGATCGCGCTCATCGCCGCGCTGATGACCCGGGCCGACCTGCTGGTGATGGACGAGCCCACCGCCGGACTGGACCCGCTCCTGGAGCAGGAGTTTCAGACCGTCCTCCGGGAGGCGAAAAGCCGGGGGCAGACAATTCTACTCTCGTCGCACGTTCTGAGCGAAGTCGAGGTTGCATGCGATCGTGTTGCGATCCTGCGTAACGGCCGGCTCGTGGAGTACGGAACCCTGCAGGATCTCCGGCATCTCTCCGCTCGCACCGTCGAGGCGACCTATCGCGGAGACCCGCCGGACTTCGCGGACGTGACCGGTGTCGAAGACGTCGTGTTCGAGAACGGCCACGTGCGGCTCCAGGTCACCGGCAGCACCGATCCCCTGATCAAGGCGATGGCGAAGTCGGAGATCACCGGGATTCAGGTCCGGGAGCCCACCCTGGAGGAACTGTTCCACTCCTACTACGGGGAGGAGCCGGTCGATGGCTAGCCGGGACGCGACATTCGAACAGACCGGTGCAGTCGCCACAATGACACCGCTGGCAGTCTGGTTCCGGTTGCTGCGACACCACCTGCGGCTGCTCGCTCCGTCCAGCATTGTCTGGATCCTGCTGCTGACCGGGAGCGCGGCATTCGTGGCCGGATTCTGGGTCGACAACTTCCCGACCGAAGAGGACCGGATCTCCCTCGCCCAATCGGTTGAAGGAAACCCCGCGTTCGAGGCAATGTTCGGCAAGGGTATCTCGCTGGAAACCATCGAAGGCTTCACGATGTGGCGCGCGGGCGGACCGCTGATCCCTGCCATCGCCATCTGGGGCTTGCTCGTCGCGACCCGCCTCGGCCGCGGTGATGAAGACAAGGGACACGACGAGTTGTTGCTCGGGGGCGTCCTGAGCCGGCAGGCGTTGCTCGGTTCCGCAATCGCGGCGCTGGCGATCGTCATCTCCATCTATACACTTCTCACCGGCCTGACACTCGTCGGAGTTTCCGAGATAACCACCGCCGGTGGCTGGCGATACGCCTTCGCCACCGGCGTCGGGTTCGCGTTCTTCGCCACCCTGGGTGCACTGCTGGTGCAGATCACGCCCAACCGTTCGATTGCGCTGAGGATCGGGCTGGGGTTGATCGGACTGGCAATCGGTGTTCGGATCCTCTCCGTGCTGGAAACGATGCCCTCCTGGTTGCCCTGGACGACGCCGTTCGGGTGGTTTTCCGAGGTAGGGCCGCCTGGCGATGGTAGTGATGTGCCGTTTCTGCTCTTCAGTCTCGGAACGGTCCTGTTCGGGGTCGGCGCCCTGACCCTTTCCGGCCGGCGTGAACTCCACGGCAGTATGCTGCTTCAGGAGAGTGAGAGCGCTCATCACACCCGGCCATACGATTCGCTGTGGGTTCACGAGACGCGCCAGACACTGCCCGCCTTCATCGGGTTCGGAGCCGTTGGCCTGCTCCTCTCTGCGATCTTTGCGCTGGTTACGAATGATTTCGTCGAGTTCATCGACGAGTTCCCGGCTTTCGCGGACGCGCTGCGTGGGTTCGGACTGGATGATCCTTCCGATCCGTCGGCGTTCATCGGGTTGATCGTCTCGCTTATGGTGCTGGTCGTCACGCTGTATGCGGCGGGTCATGTCGCCTCGATGCGGGACGACGAAGCCTCCGGACGACTCGCGACCCTGCTCACCCTGCCGCTCGAGCGGTCACGGTGGCTGGTCGTGAATACGCTCGTGGGACTCGGCGCTGTCGTTATCATCAGCCTTCTCATCGGGCTCGGTTCGCTCGTGGGAAGCGCCATTACCGGGACAATGCTGGATCCGGGCGACGCGTTGCGGGCAGGTTTGAACCTGATTCCGATTGCTGTCCTGTTCATCGGGCTCGCCATCCTGATCTTCGGGCTCTATCCCCCACTCACGGCGCCGCTGATCTACATCGTCATGCTCACCACCTACCTAGTCGTCATGATGGACGCGTTCCTGGACATGCCGGGGTGGATTATCGCGCTGTCCCCGTTTGAGCACCTGGCGCTCGTTCCCGGGGAGGCGGCCAATCTCACCGTCTCCGCGCTTTTCCTGCTGATCGGCATCGCCGGAGGTATTGTCGGGTTCCTTGCGTTCCGAAGCCGTGATTTGCGGATGGACTGATCGAATGGCGATGTTTGAAGCGTTCGGAATGGGTGACCTCGATGGCGGTCGGTGAACGTGCGCTCGAGCGCGGAGTAGCTGTGGTGACGATCACCCCGCTGCATATCTGGTTCAGGTTACTGCGGCACCACCTGCGCCTACTTGCGCCATCCAGTGCGATCTGGATCATCGGGCTGGTGGCGGTAGCCATGCTGGTCTCCTCGGCCTACGAGACAACGATGCCGACCGAGGCCGATCGACAGGCGCTTGCGATCTCGGTGGAAGGGAACCCTGCATTCGAAGCGATGTTCGGGCGGGCTATCTCACTTGATACCATTGAGGGATTCACCATGTGGCGCGCCGGCGGACCGCTGATACCGGCGATCGTCATATGGGGCGTGCTGGTCGGGACCCGTCTGGGGCGCGGAGAAGAAGACAGAGGGCACGACGAACTCCTTCTCGGCGGAATCCTGAGCCGGGCGGCGCTTCTGCTCTCCGCACTGGCGGCCCTCGGCATCCTCGCGGTCATCTACGCTGCCGCCACGACGCTCGGCCTGCCGCTCGTCTCGGCGATCGGTCTTGAGGGCAGCTTGCGATTCGCGCTGGCAATGGCGGGCGGGTTCCTGACGTTCACCGCTCTCGGAACGCTCCTGGCGCAAATCATGCCGACCCGCTCAGCCGCGCTGCGAGCCGGGCTCGGCGTGGTCGGAATAACACTCGCCCTGCGGATGCTTTCGGTGCTCGAGGCCGCACCGGACTGGCTCCCCTGGCTGACTCCGTTCGGCTGGTACGCGGAAACCGGAACGGCACAGATCGGTAGCAATCTCCCGTTTCTCCTGTTTGCCCTGACAACCCTCGCGTTCGCCGTCGGTGCGGTGATGCTCTGTCGGGAGCGGGAGCTTCACGGGTCTCGCCTGGTTACGGAACAGGAGTCGGCGACGGCGACGAGATCGTACCGATCGCTCTGGGCACATCAGGTCCGGCAGGATGGCCCGTCAATTCTGGGTTTCGGCGCGGTTGGCGTGCTGCTCTCGTTGATTTTCGGCATGGTGGCCGACGAGTTCGTTGACTTCATCGAGGGGTTTCCGGCCTTTGCCGAGATTCTGGCAGCGTTCGGCCTCGAGGACCCGACTGACCCGGCCGCCTACGTCGGCCTCATCGTGACAGTGCTCGTTCTGATCCCGGCGCTGTTCGCCGCAAGCGTGGTGGCCGCACTCAGGGATGACGAAGCGACCGGGCGACTCACGGTTCTGCTTGTACTGCCGATTCGCCGCGTCAAATGGCTCCTGGTCAACGCGGTCGTCGCGATTGCAGGCATTACGCTGATCAGCCTCGTGATCGGCTTCAGCGCAATGGCTGGCACGGGCATAACCGGGACTATGCTCGCGCCGCTGGATGCGCTCCGAGCCGGGCTCAATCTGATTCCGATGGCAGTGATGTTCACGGGAATGGGCATCCTCGTGTTCGGTCTCTATCCGCCGCTAACCGGTCCAGCGGTTTACACTGTGCTGCTCGCATCGTTCATTGTCGTGATGATGGATGCATTCCTGGATATCCCGGACTGGATCGTGTCCCTCTCGCCATTCGATCATCTCGCGCTCGTCCCGGGTGAACCCGCGAATCTGACCGCATCGGCCGCGTTTCTGCTGATCGGATTGGGGTCGGGAATCATCGGGAGTATCGCCTTCCGGTATCGCGATCTCATGATGGATTAGAAGAAGAACTGAAGACCGCCGGCCGGGAGATCCGACCGGATCGCCCGCTCTCTGAACCGACGTACCGACTTCACCGATTGGATGGACAATTGACCCCGGTACACCCTCTGGAATCCCGGGCAACCGTAGGCTACTTCTCGATGGAAGTGGGGCTGGATCCCGACATACCGACGTATTCGGGCGGCCTCGGCGTTCTTGCCGGCGACACCCTCCGGGCCGCGGCCGACCAGCACATGCCGATGATCGGCGTGACACTCTTGCACCGGAAAGGCTACGTCCGGCAGCATCTGGACTCCGGCGGCAACCAGTCGGAAAGCCCGGTCGAGTGGGATCCCGCCGAACACCTGACCGAGACGGACACCAGAGTCACCGTGACCGTCGCTGGCCGGACGGTTCATGTCCGGGCCTGGATATACGAGATCTCCGGAAACGGCACTGGTCGGGTTCCGGTCTACTTCCTGGACACGGATCTGCCGGACAACGTCGCCGAGGACCGTCGCCTGACCGATCACCTTTACGGGGGCGACGACCGCTACCGACTTTCTCAGGAGGTCATCCTCGGGATCGGCGGGGTGCTCATGCTTGATACGCTCGGTTACACGGACGTCGATGTCTATCACATGAACGAGGGCCATGCTTCGCTCCTCGCCCTGGAACTGCTCGGCCGGCAGATCGGTGACGGCGCTCCAGCGAGCGTAAGCGAGGACGATATCGAAGCCGTGCGGCGTCACTGCGTCTTCACGACCCACACGCCGGTTCCTGCCGGGCACGACCAGTTTCAGATGGAACTGGCAACGCAGGTGCTGGGCCAGGACCGCATGGACTTGCTCTCCCGTTCCGGCTGCTGCCTGGGATCGATGATCAACCTGACGTTCGTGGCACTCAAATTCTCACGGTACGTTAACGGGGTTGCCATGCGCCACAGTCAGATCGCCCGGGGGATGTTCCCACAGTATCCGATCAACTCGATCACCAACGGCGTCCACGCCGGTAGCTGGACGAGCGATCCGTTCCAGCGGATGTACGACCAGCAGATCCCGGAGTGGAAATTCGATAACCGCTACCTGCGGTACGCCGTCAATCTGCCGCTGCACGAGATCGTCCGGGCCCATCTCGAAGCGAAAGAGGACCTGATCCGGGAGATCCAGCGACGGTCCGGGATCGCGCTCGATCCGACGGTCCTGACACTTGGATTCGCGCGCCGGGCGACCGCATACAAGCGAGCGGATATGCTGTTCGCCGATCCGGAACGCCTGCGCCGGATTGCCCGGGACGTCGGACCGCTTCAGGTGGTCTTTGGCGGGAAAGCGCATCCACGGGATGAAGGTGGGAAAGCGCTCATACGCCGGGTATTTCAGGCCGCGGACGAGCTTCGGGGAACTGTTGAGGTCGTCTACCTGGAAGATTACGACATGACCCTCGGGAAACTGCTCTGCAGCGGAGTGGACGTCTGGCTGAACACTCCGCGCAAACCGCTGGAAGCATCAGGGACGAGCGGGATGAAGGCCGCGTTGAATGCCGTGCCGAGCCTCAGCGTCATCGACGGCTGGTGGGTGGAGGGGCACGTGGAGGGAATCACCGGCTGGGCGATCGGCGACGCCCGCGAGGAAAGCGACGAAGAAACGGAAGTCGCATCACTCTATTCGCAGCTCGAACGCAACATTCTTCCGCTCTACTACGAGCGGCCGCTCTCGTTCGCGGAAATCGGTCGCTGGGCAATCGCGCTCAACGGGTCGTTCTTCAACGCCCAGCGCATGGTTTCCCAATACGGCATGAACGCATACACATACGTCGCTGAGGAGCCAGCGCTTCCAGGAAAGCAGTGAGTAGCACGCCTGCACGCGCTAGAGCTCAAGCTTCTCCAGTTGGTCATCGCGACCGGCAACGGTTAGCTCGTCGCCGATTTCCAGGCGTTCCTCGCGGTGCGGGTTCATCAGCACTTTGTCGCCGCGCCGGAGAAAGAGCGGGGTCACGCCGTAGCCGCCGCGGAGGTCGAGTTCCTCGAGCGTCTTGCCGGCCATCTTCGTGGCGGTCAACTTGGCGAGTCCGTAGCCGGGGCCGACGTCGAAGTAGTCCGAGACGACAAGCGGCATGAGCAGGCTGTGCGCGACTCTGGTGCCGGTCTCACGCTCCGGGTACACCACCCTGTCCGCCCCGACCATGCGCAGAATCTCTCCGTGCAGTTCGTTCTGTGCCTTGGAGAGCACCAGCCGAACACCGAGCCGTTTCAGGATGAGCGTTGCCATGATGCTGGAGCGCTCGTCTGATCCGATGGCCACGACGGCAGCGTCGAAATCCTGCGGTCCGAACCCTTTGAGGATCTCCTGATCAGTAACGTCCGCGGTCAGGGCGTGCGTCACGTCATCAGCGATCGCTTCCACAGCCCGCGAGTCCCGGTCCATGGCCAGCACTTCGTTGCCGATTCGTTCGAGCTCCCGGGCGATTGCGGATCCGAACCGTCCGGTCCCGAGCACCATAATCTGACGCGCCACGACCGGTCTCCTTTCCTAGCCGATTTTCACTGACTCCTGGGCATATCGAACAGTGTGCTGCGTTGCGAACCCCGCCAGCGCCAGCACGAGCGCGAGTGGGCCAAGCCGGCCCACGAAGATCGTAATCGTGACGATAATTCGCGAGATTTCGCTGAGCTCCGGGGTGATTCCCATGCTCAGTCCGACCGTGCCATACGCTGAAACAGTTTCGAAAAAAATCTCCAGGAACGAGAAGTCCTCAGTGAGTGTCAACAAGAGCGCCGACGTGAAGATCAGCGCGATTGAGAGCAGCGCGACCGTCAGCGCCCGGAAGACGAGCGAGATTGGAACCTCGCGACCGAACGCGACGACCTGCTCACGATTTCTCGCCGCGGCGATGATGGCAAAGAAGAGCAGCATGAACGTCTGGATCTTGATCCCTCCCGCGGTCGACCCGGACCCTCCGCCGATAAACATAAGTGCCATCGTGAAGAATGATGTCTCATCGTTCACCTGATCCATGGGAATCGCCGTGAACCCGGACGTTCGAGGTGTCATGCTGTAGAAGACTCCATCCAGCACCCGGGTCGACCAGTCCCGCGCACCGAGTGTCGCGGGGTTGCCGGCTTCCGCCACCAGGACGAACAAAAATCCGAGAACGAGAAACCCGGCTGATGCGCTCAGGACAAGCTTGGTGTCGACTGAGAGCTTTCGCCAGGACCCCCTGGTCCGCACCGAATCGGCCATGACCGTGTACCCGACTGCACCCAGGACGGCCAGAATACCGATGGTGGAGATGATCCAGACATCCTGATGATAGGGCACGAGGCTCCGGTAGTCACCGACGAGATCGAACCCGGCATTGTTGAACGCCGACACACTGTGGAACACGCTCCACCAGAGGGCCTGCCCGAACTCCATCGCCCGCAACATACGCGGCAACAGGGCCCCGGCACCAATG
>SKKR01000166.1 GCA_007123655.1 Thermomicrobiaceae bacterium | reverse complement strand
TCGCTCTGAGCGACAGCGAAGGGGTCGGGCAACCCTAGAGTCTCATCGAATTGCATTCACGTTTTCTGAGAAACGCTCGAGCTCTGGGAGTTGTTCGCGTGACTGGATGTTGGATTCCCGAATTTATCACCCGATCTGCAATCCTCACTGACCATCGCTCCGCATAACAAAACCACCCGGTGTCCGACCGTCGAACACCGGGTGGTAGGGATTTCACGTGGCGGTCAGTGAGTCCAGCAGGCTATCGAACTCTTGATCGACCTAGGCGTCACGCCGCGCGGGATCTCCGCTTTCGCCCGGGTGATCACCCGCCTGACCCTGTGCTGGCTGCTGTTGACCAGCGTTCGGGTCCGCGTGGTACTGAGGCTGTTGTTCCGGCGGTGGCGGCGGCGCCTGCGGCTCCTGAGCGTACTGCTGCTGCGCATATGGCTGCTGCGCGTACTGCTGCTGCTGTTGCTCGAGGTCTTCGCCTTCTTCTTCATCCTCGCGAGCCGAGTGTTTGAATTCGCGAATACCCCGGCCAAGCGCTCCACCGATCTCCGGAAGCTTGCCCGCTCCAAAAATGATAATGACGATCACCAGGATAATGGCCAACTCCCATGGGCCAACCATCCCGATCAACGGATAAATTGGGACGTCAATGCCAACCAAAGGCATATTCCGGATCCTCTCATTCAATAACCTGCCAGCACGACCGCTACTGGCTGTGATTATACCCGACCGGTCTCTGCAATCCTAACCGATTTACCGCCCCACGCTGCACATGTGCCAGCTCGTTCCCTTCTCGGGCAGCCACGCCGCCAGACGTTGCGGCTCGCGAGTCGTGGTACCACTCCGTGATCTGTCGCACCCGGTCTCCGGGGCTCACAAGAGGGATGGGCGCTGCACCCTCTATATCTGTCGATACGGCGAAGTGGTAACGCGGGTAGAATAATACCACCGCCGGCGCGTGCTCAGCAAAGACTTCCTGAAACGCCGCGTAGTACTCATTACGCTCTTCAATGCGGATAGACTGCCGCGCGCCAACCAGCAGTTCATCCGCCTCGCTGCTCGAGAACCCAGTGAAGTTCGTGCCCTCCTCTGCTTGTGCCGAGTGCCACATCTGATAGCAGTCAGGGTTCCCGTTGTCCGTGTGCCACCCGACCAGTGCGGCCGCATACTGACGGCGGTTCAGTGCCTGTTCCAGATCGGCGCTCGGCATTGGCATTACGTCAACCAGTATGCCGACCATCGAAAGTTGGTCGCGGATAACCTCAGCGACGGCAACGCGTTGCTGATCCTCGTTGTTAACGATCAACGAGAACGAGAAGTACTCTTCGTCTCTCGCCAGGATGCCGCTTTCGTCGACCACCGACCAGCCATGTTCCTCCAGGATTCCGCGGGCGCGAGAAGGGTTATAGGTAGCGTGGCTGCCTGGCGCATGTGCCGAGTGCATATGCGGGATTGGGCTTGAGCCTGGGATCGCATGTCCGCCCAGGACCTGCTCGATCAGTGCCTCACGATCGATGGCGTGCTCCAGTGCCCGGCGCACTTCCGGGGTTCGCAGATGAGGATGACGGACGTTGAAGAAGAGGGCGGTATAGCTCGAAAGTGACGGTCCATAGATGCGAGCATCGCGCTCGATCACTCGATCGCCTTCGAGTGCCTCGAGCGGGACGTACGAGACGCCGTCGATCTCACCATCATTGAACGCCTGGAACACGTCCTGGCGCGTATCGAAGTAACGGAACACGATCCGGGTAAACGAACCGTCCGGACCGTCGTCGTTTCGACGGGCGAAGTGGAGTTCGCGGTTGTCAAGGTCGATCTCGTCGAGCGTGTATTCACTGGACCCGATGACGTCGTCCGGGTCATTCAGGAAGTCGATCGTCGCTAGGTCGCCAGGCAGCGTGGCACCAAGCCGGTGATGCGGAAGGACCGGGAAACGGAGGTAGTTCGGGAACCCGACGTACGGCTCCATCAGCCGGAACTCGACGGTCCGATCGTCAATCCGTTCGGCTTCGATCGCCCTCCAGAACCTCGAGACGGACGCATCGCCGGGGAAGTCCGGGTCGGTTATCAAATTGAGCGTGAATAGAACGTCTGCGGAGGTGACCGGCTCGCCATCATGCCACTCAGCTGCACTATCGATCTCGACGTGATACCGCAGCCCGTCTTCGCTCACACTCCAGTCGCCTGCCAGGTCAGGAACGGGATCACCGTCCGGGCCAGTCCGCAATAACCCGCGAAAAAGCAGTGACGCCGCTGATTCCTCAGCAACGCTTTCCGTCAGAAGCGGGTTTAGTGTGGACGGAAATCCGACGTCGCCTTCAACATAAACCAGTTCGCGAGGTTCGTCGGCAACGGGGTCTCCGGACGCGTCCGGTTTCGGCGCCTCCGACAAAGGAGTAGCATCCATCTCGGACTGGCCATCGATACTGGGGATCCATTCAGGAAGTGATTGGGAACCGAGCAGGAGAACGATTACCGAGACGACGACAACCGCGGCCAGCGTGGCCGTGGCACCGATGATCCAGGCGGTGCGGCGAGTGGGCGTCGCATGTCGTTCTTCTGAGGTCACAAGGTGTTGCCGTCCCGATACCTACAGGACGAAACTCGCAAACAGAGACAGCGAAAAGTACACGACGGCGATTCCGATGGTGAACTGGAACAGGAGCTTCTCGAAGCCCCGTCGTGTGCGCTGAATCGAGACGTTGTCTCCACCGAAGGCGCTTCCGAGGCCACCACCTTTGGCCTGCAGCAGAATAACCCCGATCAGGATGATCGAGACAAGCATCATTGAGAGATAAATGGCGACTTCCATGCGCGTGTCCTCCGAAGGCTATTCGCGATTCAGCCGAGACTATAACACCGGTAGCGTGTCCGGTTCAATTCACCTGTGCCGACGCCGAGCGCACGATCGCCGCAAATTCGTCGGCGTCCAGGCTCGCCCCGCCGACCAGAGCGCCGTCGATATCGGGCTGAGACAGCAACTCCTCGGAGTTGCTGCCTTTAACGGAACCGCCGTACTGCACCCGGAGTGATCCAGCAACATAGTTCGAAAAGAGATCGTCGACGAGCGATCGAACGAAGGCGCACATTTCCTGCGCGTCCGCGGCCGACGCCGCAACACCGGTTCCGATTGCCCAGACCGGCTCGTAGGCAATGACGACCCGATCGAGATCCTGTTCACTTCGTCCCGCGAGCGCGCTCTTTACCTGTTCGGACACAACGCGTTCCGCTCGTCCAGCTTCCCGTTCTTCCAGCGTTTCCCCAACACAAAGGATGACCCGGGGACCCGCTCGGAGAACCGCTGAGACCTTGCTCGCGATCAGGTCATTCGTTTCGCCGATGGTGTGTCTTCGCTCGCTGTGGCCAACGATGATGTAGGAGCAATGCGCCGAGAGCATCTCCGCCGAAACTTCACCGGTGAATGCGCCAGATGGTTCAGTGTAGCAGTTCTGCGCGCCAATATGGATGTCGGTGCCGGCAATGGCATCTCGAACGGGCAGGATCCATGGATATGGCGGGATAAGCACGCGTTCGATATCGCTGTACCCGCTGATACGCTCCCGCAGACCGGTCGCAAGGTCCGTTGCCTCGGTTAATGTCGTATGCATCTTCCAGTTGCCGGCGACAATGTATCGTCTCATGCGTCACGATCCTTCATTACTCGGCCCCGGCAAGTACGGCGACTCCGGGTAGCTCTTTTCCTTCCAGAAACTCGAGCGACGCCCCGCCGCCGGTGGAAATGTGGGAGATCTGTCCGCTCAGGCCCAGCTGTTCGATAGCGGCGACCGAATCGCCGCCGCCGATCAACGAATAGGCCGGACTGCCCGCGACGGCCTCCGCGATCGACCGGGTGCCATTGGCGAATCGGTCGACTTCGAACACGCCCATCGGCCCGTTCCAGACGATGGTCTTTGCCGATTTGATTCTGGCGGCAAACAGATCGATCGTTTGCGGCCCGATATCGACGCCTCGCCAATCCGCCCCGAACTCGTCTTCCTTGACCAGCTTCGTCT
>SKKR01000023.1 GCA_007123655.1 Thermomicrobiaceae bacterium | reverse complement strand
GTTGTGACACCGGGCCGAACCGATCGTTGCATGAGTCTGAGCGTGTCCGCGACGATCTGCCCTGCCTGGCGCATCGTCTCGATCTGTTCGGGGCGTTTCAAGCGTGCTCGCAACCTGTTCGAACCTTCCTGCCGCTGGTATATGTCGCCTGTGACCGGCCATGTTGTCCGTTAATCATACGTGCGCGGTCATCCGATTCAGTCTATCATGGACGAATGAAGCGTCCGTACAGATTGACGCCCGCGCACCCTGATACTACGCTAGGTTCGTTCGGATAAAAGTATGGTGGGCACACCATGCTCGACCGGAGGTGACATGCGGCTGATCGTCGGCGCGGACCACGCAGGTTTCCAGTTGAAGGACACGCTTGTCCACGCTCTGCGCGACTGGGGACACGCCGTCGAGGACGCCGGCACCTGCTCCGCCGACCCGGTCGACTTCCCGGACATCACGCGACGGGTCTGTGATCCGGTCCGTCGCGCTGAGTTCGAGCGCGGCATCCTGGTATGCGGAACCGGAATCGGGGCCTCCATGGCCGCCAACAAGATTCCGGGCATCCGGGCCGCGCTGTGCCATGATGTGTACTCTGCACATCAGTCGGTCGAGCACGATGACGCGAACGTGCTCTGTCTCGGGGCACAGATCGTCGGTGATCGCCTGGCGCTGGACCTTGTCCACGCGTTCCTCGGCGCGCGGCTCCTGCCAGAGGAGCACTTCCACCGGCGAATCGAGAAGCTGGCCGACCTGGAACGACAGGCGGCTGAGGAGTTCGCCCGGAGCATCTAGCACGGCTCCCCACACGCCGGCGCCCGGATCAGTCACGGCACTGACGAGCGGACGCCAGCGAACGGCGAACGACTCGCGCATTCGAGGACTTTCGAGCGGCCTGGGAGGACGGAATCGCAACAGGAAAGGGGCTTGAGAGATTCGATTGAGCGTACCAATGGCAACTGCACAGGGGTAAAGGGAGTCGGTATTCCGGTACTGGGTCGAAGCACTCATCAGACGCCGGCCTTCAGTACGGATACGGAGGAGAAGGCGGGAAACGGTTCCACGGGAGACGGAACGTTCCTGCACGATCAGTGAAAGGGTAGGGATTTCGATGAAGCGAATCTGGATTTCGCTCGTCGCCGCGGGATTGTTGATGATCGCCGCGTTCGCGCCGGCCGCGGCCGATGGCCACGAGGTCACGGTCGATCTTGACGAGATCGATGGTTCCGGCGTTTCCGGAACCGCAACCCTGACCGGTGAAGACGGTCAGACCACGGTAACCATCGAGGTGGAAGGCACCGAAGAGGGCGCGGTTCATCCCGTCCACATCCACGCGGGCACCTGCGCGGACCTCGGGGACGTGATCTTCCCGCTGGAAGACGTCGTTGACGGAATGTCCGAGACGGTCGTCGAGGCGGACCTGGCCGACATCCGGGCGCTCGATCACGCCATCAACCTCCACCTGTCCGAAGATGACATGGCGACCTGGGTCGCGTGCGGCAATATCGGTGTCGCCGAAGTCGAGGAAGATGACGCCGTCGAAGAAGATGACGAGGTCGTGGAAGAGGACGACGAGGTCGTCGAGGAAGATGACGCTGACGACGCCGTCACCGACGACGAAGCCGATGACGCCGAAGAAGTTCTCCCCGCCACCGGTGATCTGAGTGGCATGGGCACTGAAACCGCGGTCGTTCTCATGGCCCTCCTGGCGAGCATCAGCATGGGAGCCGGACTGCTGATTCGGCGCCGAACGGCACACGCCTGACACGAAGTGTTATGACCGGCTGGAGCAGGCACACCCGCCGCTCCGGCCGCTTCACACCGGCGGCCAGTGGCCTCGACACAAGACGATCGTCGTGAATCCGACAAGACCGGCGGCAACCGACTCGAAATTTCGTACACGATCGTCTATACTATCCCGAACGTACGCGACTGTGAACGACCGACTCCGGGTAACGCGAGGACGATCCAACTGGACGTTTCCCACGAGTTCGGTATTGTCACAGTCACCCCGCAATGGTAGGTTCGGACCCGTGAGCAACGGGGTCGTCGGGTCGAAACACGGGGCGCGACCCGGGGACTGAATCGCGGAGCGAGCGGCGCGAAGGTTGCCCCGCGGCGGAGGCAGAAAGGGTAAGGGAATCCGATGAAGCGCATTTGGATATCAGTGGTAGCCGTGGCGCTGCTGTCGATCGCGGCGCTCGCGCCGGCGGCGGCGCAGGACACGATTACCATTGACATGAACGAGGTCGATGACTCCGGCCAGTCCGGTAGCGCCGACATTACGTCCGACGGAGACCAGACCATTATCTCGGTGTCGATCGACCCGGGAGAAGAGGGCGTTCCGCAGCCGGCGCACATTCATGACGGCAGCTGCGCCGAACTCGGAGGTGTCGCCTACCCACTCGAGGACGTGGTTGACGGCGAGTCCGAAACGACCGTTGACGTCACCATTACGGAACTCATTCAGGGCGAATACGCGATCAACGTACACCTCTCCGAAGACGAGATGGGCGTTAACGTTGCCTGCGGCACGCTGCCGCTGATCGCCGCCCCGGACGACGATGACGCGGTTGAAGAAGATGACGACGCTGTCGAAGAAGATGATGACGCCGTCGAGGAAGATGACGAAGTCGTTGAAGAAGACGATGAAGTCGTCGAGGAAGAAGACGACGCCGTCGTTGACGATGACGAAGCCGACGACGCCGAAGAGATGGTCCCGGCCGCCGGTAGCACTGGTGGACTCGGCCCAGAAGCCATGGTCCTGATGATGACCCTGGCCGGCAGCGCGGCACTGGGAACCGGCCTGCTGGTTCGTCGCCGGTTCGCACAGGCCTAGCCGGTCTATTGGATCCGGCGCATTCGGCGATCGACCAGGGACCAGGATACCGGCTTGCGTTATGTCGTGTGCGGCCGGTATCAAGGACCAATTTGAAAATTGATCCGGAAAACGACCTCGCATCCTTTGCGAGGTCGTTTATACTGTGACAATGGGGAACGGGAGTGCACAGTCACCACTGGTTCCAACCGCTTCCGGCAATCGAGCAGGTTTCCGGGATTGATTGAAATCAGACTTGGTGGTATTGTGACCCGAACGGACCCCAAAGGGAACGAGCGGTGCTCTGGGGCAGGCAATTCCTCCAAGTGGCGCGGGAGGCACTGCTTCGAGTGGAGTGAAAGGGTGGGTAACCCCCATGAAGCGAATCTGGATTTCTCTTGTCGCGGCGGGGCTGCTGACCGTGGCAATGTTCGCCCCCGCAACGGGACAGAGTATCTTCAGCGTCCCGCTGGACGAAGCTGACGACTCCGGTATCCACGGCGGCGCTTCGATCCGAGGCGTCGACGGTCAGGTGGAGGTCACCGTCTTCATCAGCGAAGGCGACACCGACGGGGTACACCCGGTCCACATCCATGATGGGACCTGTGATGATCTCGGCGGCGTAGCGTACCCGCTGGAGGACATCGTTGACGGTGAGTCAGTCACCACGCTGGAGGACCTGGAACTCGCCGACATCATGACCGGCGAGTATGCGATCAACGCCCACATGTCAGAAGATGACATGGGCACGCACGTGATGTGCGGCAACATCCCGGCCGTTGAGGGCCTGGCCCCGGCTGACGATGATGACGCGGTCGAAGAAGACGACGAAGTCGTTGAAGAAGACGATGAAGTGGTTGAGGAAGACGACGAAGTCGTCGAGGAAGAAGACGACGCCGTCGTTGACGATGAAGAAGCCGACGACGCCGAAGAAATGGTCCCGGCCGCTGGCAACACCGGTGGACTCGGACCCGAAGCCATGGTCCTGATGATGACCCTGGCCGGTGGCGCGGCACTGGGAACCGGCCTGCTGGTTCGTCGCCGGCTGGTTCACGCATCCTGATCGCTGATGGCATCTACGAGACCGTCGCGGAGCAAATCGTCGAGCGAGCTTCGATGATCCGTCTCGGCGACCCACTCGACATGGCTTCTGAGATGGGCACGGTCGCGAACGAGGCGCAGTTCGAGACGGTCATGGAGTAC
>SKKR01000410.1 GCA_007123655.1 Thermomicrobiaceae bacterium | reverse complement strand
TGAGTCCATGACCATGACCCAGTCTCCGGTTGACGAGGCGAAACCTGTTCGTAACGCCGCACCATAACCACGATTTTCGTGATGGCCGATAACCCGGACGCGAGGATCAGCGTCGGCGTGGTACCGGGCGAGTGCCCCTGTGCCGTCGACGCTTCCGTCATCGACGACGATCACTTCGAAATCGCGGGCAAATCGGGGGAGTATCCGCAATGCATCCGTGATGACCGTTTCTATGTTTGCGGATTCGTTGTGCGCCGGCAGAACGAGCGAGAGCTTCCCATCGATCATCTGCGCTCCTGTGGCATGACAAGACCATGTACGTGAAAGATGCCGGGGCTCTGTTCCCCGGCACCCGTCACAAGCTTATCGCAATGCGGTCACCAACTCAGGCCGGCTCGACCGCTACTTCGGCATGTCTCGCAGTGCCTCGTACGCCGGCCGCGGGCTCCAGTCGGAGTTGACGACCGACCAGGGGAACTTCTCATCGGCCGGATCGACCATCGTCGAGTAGTTCAGGTTCCAGACCATCATCGGGCCCATCCACGGCCACTCGTGCCTGGCGATTTCGAACGCGCGGACCAGGTTGTTGGCCTGATCCTGTTCGGAGACGTCCGCGCCGTACTCATACCCGGGCGCCTGATTCTCCGTGGACCAGCCGAACTCCGTCAGCCAGATCTGCTTCGCCGCGTCACCGTGGTTTACCATCACCTGTCGCTGCTGCTCCATGCGCCGGAAGTAGAAGCTGGGATGATTGCTCCACTCTCCAGGTCCGGTGTTATGCGGATACATGGTATCCGGCGGGTTGTTGTTGCTTCCGGGATGGGCGGCGAGATGATCGAAGTAGTTGCGGACCTCGCCGTTGTTGTAGGCGTATATCTGTTCCAGGTACTGGACGTCATCGATCGCGATGGACGGGTCGGTAACGCCAGTCGGCGTTAGCCCGCCGAACAACACGGGCGCGTGCGGGTCTCCTGCTTTGACGCCCTCGTAACCGGCGCGCAGCAGCCCGACATACTCCGTCGGTTCAACATAACCACCGACCTCGTAGGCCAGGTTCTGTTCGTTCCAGATCTCCCAGCCGTGAACCCTGCCCTGGAAGTAGTCAGCCATGTATTCCATGAAGTTCCGGAACGGGGTGGCATCTGCGGGTATCCCGCCGTCCGGGTCAACCCATTCCGGTGCATTCGTTACGCTGACGATGACCTTCAGGCCGCGGTCGTTGGCGTGATCGACGATCCGCTGCAGCGGCACGGGGTCCTTGAAGCCGGGATGGCGATGGAGCTCGCTCCAGCGGGCCTGAACCTTGATCCAGTTGAAACCAACGTCGTGCACGAGATCGAAGGAACGGTCGTGGAACTCCCGGGACTCCTGACTGTCGTCCCCACGTACCGCGATGTTGAATCCGCCGCCAGCCGGTGGCCCGTATTGGACATCGCGAATTGGATCATAGGGCGGAAGGTTCGGATCCGGAGGCTCGACGGCCGCGTCCGGAACGCCGTGCTCCTGCAGGTACTCGACTCCGAGAAGACCCAGGAGCACCTCGTACTCGGTGCCTGCGTGCTCGGGATGCCATTCGAGGCGGTTTCGCTCGAAATACTGGACCAGGTGAATCTCACCGTCACCGGCGGGCGGTGGCTCGTTCTGCTCCTCGAACTCCCGCGAGATCGGGTACCCGAAGTTCCGCTGGCCATTGTTGTCGTCCCAGTACTGCTTGAAGTGGTTGATCCCGTGTCCGGTCAGGTGGAAGTAGCGTCGTTCGTGGGTGTCGTCAAATGGCTCGACCGGCTGGAACGGATCCTCATGTCGCCGTCCTTCGGCCAGCTCGTTACCGAGGAGCATCAGAAGCACTTCGTACTCCGAACCCGCGTGGTCCGGATGGTGCTCGAAAATCGCTCGCTGGAAATACTGCTTGTACATCTGATCTTCTTCATGCCAGAAGACATTCGTGATCGGGTAACCGAAAATGAACAGCCCGCCACGGGTTTCCCAGTACTCGCGGAACAGCCCCTGCAACCAGAATCCCGTCTCTTCGAAGTAGCGCGGGTGCAGCAGGTCCTGTTGCGGTTCATAGTTGGCTGACGCGGTGTTCGATCTGTTGAATGTCGCGATGGGTGTCAGCGATGCGGCGATGACCGCGATCATCAACACAACACGTAATGACTTCACGAAGTCCATTCCCCTCCCTGTGGGTAACCGCTCCATTTAGATACCGACGGAGGATACCAACTAGTCCGTACTTTCGTCAGGTTCATCCACGTCGACTTCGATGATTTCGCCTGACGGAGCTTCTGGTGCTGGTGCCTCTTCGGGCGATTCTGCATCAACATCCGGGCTCGGCCCCACCAGGAACCGGTTTCCCCATGCCTGGAAGTTGCTGTAGAAGTAATCCTGACGAACGATCTCGCCGTTCTGATTCGTTACGGTCCGTGGAAGTGTCACTTCCATCCCGGGTTTCGCGAACTCGACCTGGCGTCGCTGTCCCGGAGCGAGGCTTTCGTCCAGGATCTCCATGTCGGGCGGTGGATCGGTCCGGTTTTGAACAGTCGGCTCACCGAGTTCGACCGAGTATCCGAGATCCGGGCCGTAAAGATTCACATACAACATCCCTTCGGCAACGTGGGTGTGCATCAACATGTAGCTGTCAGTGCTGTTGACGAACCGGAAATCGGTATGCGGCTGGAAGATGGCGGCATCGAATCCGACCGGCCAGTCCCCGAGTTCGTAGAACCCTACCAGGTAGGCGTGTGGGTGGCGCTCGGTGATCGGCAGTCCGCTGAAGAACGCGGCTCTGAACACGGTGGTCGAAACCTGGCAGACACCGCCGCCAACGCCCGGCACGGTTTCTTCCGCCTGGATCACGTAGCCTTCCTGGTATCCGCGCTCCGGACTGATCTCCCCGACAGCCTGGTTGAAGGAAAACTCGTGACCCGGCGGGATCACTGTCCCGTCCAGGTATCCAGCGGCGACACCGATGTTGTGCGCTCGTGCCGGGTCGGAGTTCCAGAACGCGGACTGACCCTGAGCCATCCAGCCATCAATTCTGAGTTCATGCAGATTCTCGGAGTCGATGTTCGGGCGGATGACATCGTAGGCGAGGTCGATCTCGCGCTCTCCACTGGCGATCGCCTCTTCCATCCGGGGGATCGTTCCGTGGAGATCCCGCTGGATGCCGTTCTGGCTCGGACTCGTTGCGACGACACTTTCTCCGCCCCAGGCGATCGTCGCGTTCTGCGGCGCCCGGTCGATGTGCCCGATCAATTCGTCCAGGTACAGGATAAGATCGTCCTCACGGAATCCGAGTCGCACCTCGTCATCCTCGCCTCGCCCGAGTGTCAGGAACTCGACAATTCGATCAGGTTCGATCGACCATGACTGATCTTCGAACCGGATCACGAGCGGACCGCCCAGGGCGTCGTGGACCATCTCCTTGATGAGTTCAACGTCACTGTCGTCAAAGTCTGGTTCGGTTTCAACGACGTCGATCTGGATCGCCGAGGAATCCAGGTCGAACAGGGCCTGACGAATCTCCTCGACGAGCGGGGCCTGCCGGGTCTCGAGACCCGTTTGGGCGTTCGACAACGTGACGCCGCCGTCGCTGAGCGTTAGTTCGGGGATCTCAGGCGGTCGGTCGATGTCATCCGCAACGCTGGCCACATATCGTTCGAGCTGAGCCTCGTCGACGCGAAGCCGCAACGGAACATCGGTCCGGCTCTCTCCGAACAGGCGGACCTGAACGCGTTCCATTCTGGACTGGGAGAAGGAGGCGTCATCAAGCGTCTGCCGCAGATCGAACTCGGCTCCGAGTTCAGCCATCGTCGGGTTCCAGGTGCTGTCCCGGAACTGAAGGGTCACTGGATTCGAGGAGAATTCGGCGACATGTTGGCTGAGCTTCTCGTGTGCATCGTCAACTTCCATTTCACCCACGAACGCACCGGCAACATAAACGCCTGACGGGATGGTCCCGTCCGGATGCAACTCGCGCCCGAGCGCTGCGAACCCGATTGTCGCCAGCAGAAAC
>SKKR01000108.1 GCA_007123655.1 Thermomicrobiaceae bacterium | reverse complement strand
TGCAGGGTGGAGATCTGGGGTTCCTGTGCGGTGGCGGCGGCGCCAGCCTGCTGCTCTTTGACCATCTTGTGCGGGCCGGTGGACATCCGGCGAACTACGCCGAAATCGGGGGGAATCCAACTGAACACAAAGTCGCGGGAATGACAAGACTGATCCTGAGCAAGCCAGGAGTCCGCGCGCTCTTCATTGCGCACAACATCACGAACAACACCCAGACGGACGTCATTGCCCGCGGAGTCGTGTCCGGGATCCGGCAGGCCGGGTTCGACCCGTCGTCACTCCCCGTCGTCGCCCGGGAGGCCGGCCTGCATGACGACGAGGGTCGTCGAATCTTCGAGGAAGCCGGAATCCGGTACTTCGGCGAAGAGACGACGCTCGCTCAGGCAGCCCGTGAGATGGTCACTATGATGACCACCGGAGGTGGACGATGACCCGGCTGATCGACGGTTCACTTCGGCTGCTTGTGCAGGGGATCACCGGCCGGGAGGCGAGCATGGTCACCCGGCACATGATCGATTACGGAACCCAGGTCGTTGCGGGGGTGACCCCGGGTCGTGGCGGCCAGGACGTGCAGAACGTGCCGGTCTTCGACACCGTACATGACGCCATCGAGGCGTCGCAACCGAACGCATCCCTCGTATCTGTGCCGCCGTCCGCGACCCTGGACGCGGTTTCTGAAGCAATCGCGAACCGGATCCCGCTCGTGCTGATTGCCACCGAAGGAATCCCCCAGCACGATGTGCTGCAGATGCTCGAACTGGCGGACGAGGCAGGCACGGTCATCATCGGACCGAATTCGGTCGGTGTCATTCGTCCTTCGGAATCAGTGAAAATCGGCGCGATCGGCGGGGAGAATCCAGAGCGAGCGTTTGTTCCGGGCAGGATCGGCGTCATGTCACGAAGTGGCGGGATGACGGCCGAAATCGGCCTCACGCTTCGCCAGGCGGGGTACGGCGTCAGCACCGCGATCTCCGTGGGCGGTGACGCGCTCATCGGGAGCACCCCTGCCACACTTCTGCGTGAGTTTCAGGAGGATACGGAGACGGACGCCGTGGTTCTGTTCGGGGAACCCGGCACGAGGTTCGAAGAAGATGTCGCTCACCGGATCGAGTCCGGACAGTTCACGAAACCGCTTGTCGCGCTGATCGCGGGCGAGTTCACAGAGACGCTGCCGGAAGGAACGGCATTCGGGCACGCTGCGGCGATCATTGAAGGGGATTCGGGGCGCCCAAGCAAAAAGCGCGCCGCCCTGAGGCAGGCCGGCGCGCAGGTTGCGGACGAACTCGATCAAATCGCATCGCTACTTGGCTAGGTTACGCTTCGGCCACCAGCAGGTACGTCTGCAACGGGTGAACAACTCCCTGGTCATCGATGTAATCGGCGAGACCGGCGGCAACGTCCTCCGTGATCGCGCTCCGGACATCGTCCGGCATCGTGGAGACCATGTCGCTGAGCGGTGAACTGGATAGTTCCTGCTGAATGAACTCCGGAATCGACGGAAACCGGGCGGTGATCAGGCTGACCGTTACCTGAGGTGACTTGAATCCGGCACTGCTCGCCATCTTTCGCAGTTCCTCCGCGGACCAGTCCCGGAACGGCGATGCCATCATCGTTCCGAGGTCATCGCCTCCGTGACGCCGGAACGCCTCGATCAGGGGAACGTAGGTGCGATTATGGTCAAGCGAGCGCAGCACGCTGATGCCGATCCGCCCTCCAGGACGCAGCACCCGGTGGAACTCCCGCAACGCCTGTTCATGATCTTCGAGAAACTGAAACACCTGCTGGGACAGAACCACATCGACTGATGACCTGGCCAGCGGAAGATCCTCAGCCGCTCCCTGTTTCCACTCGATCGCAGCTCCCGAGCCGGTTGACACCGAACTCGCAACTTCCAGCATGCCTGGATTGAGATCGACACCGGTGACGAAGCCCTCGCTTCCGACCACGTCCGCAGCGGTCCGAGCGACGATTCCGGTGCCGCAACCGACATCGAGAACCCGATCACCTGAATGCACGCCAGCCTGCCGCACCAGCTGCGTTGCGCCTTCTCGAAAGATCGCCGGTACAAGGTACCGTTCGTATGCTTCGGCGGTATTTCCGCCGACTTGCCACTGAGTGAGCTGTGCGTTCGTGGTCACGACAACCTCCCGCTGAATTGACGTCGGTTCCATTGACATCAGTCTAGTTCGGGAGGGCCGCCAGCACATGCGTGCCGGCACGTAATTCTGGTGTGCGGGACACTTAACTCCGCCGAATACCACGCGAGGGACACAATGCCGTCAATGCCGGTGGAGATGATCAGGCCCGCTCGGGCGGGGTTGCTACAGCGTGACGAAGCGCGAAGGAGGTCGCGAGTGCGCGGGCTGACGCGCCAGTTGCTCCGAGCTTCTGGTAGATTGAAGATACGTGTCGCTCCACGGTTCGGATACTCAGGAACAGCTCCGCCGCGATCTCCTGATTGGTTCGCCCGAGCGCAATCAACGCCAGGATCTCACTCTCGCGCCGGGTCATTCCTGGCAAGAGCTGAACCTCGCCAGCCTGCGTACCGGCTGTCGCGAGAAGCTCCTGCAGTTCGCGCCGGGCACGGCTCTCCAGACTCGCGGCGCCAAGGCGTTCAGATGTTGACAGCGCCTCGCGAACCTCTTCCACCGCCGCCGAGTGGCGCCCAGACTGTCCCAATACGTCCGCAAGTTCCAGCCGCGCATCAGCAGTCTCGAACGGAGCCTGTGATCGAGAGTAAAGGTCAACTGCATCCTCGAACGAAAGCCGGGCAGCTTCCATATCACCGGTGGCCCGGGCGACGAGCCCCTGCGCGAGCGCAAGCGATGCACTGATCGGGTCGTTTGTCAGGATCCTCGCGATTCCCTCGAGCTCCCCGAGTGCGTCGCGTGCTCGATCGGCGTCGCCGGCGTCCAGACACACACGAACCATACGCTCCAGCGCGCTGACCCGTTCAGTGCGCTCGTCTTCTGAAACCCGCCTCAGGAAACGCGCGAGTAAATCAATCGACGACTGCGTCTCGCCCCGCTCGTACGCGAGTTCCGCCATACCGACCAGCGATTTCGGATGCGCAGCAGCCTGCTCGAACAAGCTCTCGGCTTCGCTGAAGCGTCCCTGCCTGAGGCGAAGCTCACCGGTTCGAACCAATCCCTCCAGCGCCCACCCTGCACGACCAGCGAGAAGTTCCGCGGTTGACTCGGATAGTTCGCGCTCCGCCTCTTCCCAGTTACCGCGCCAGATGAGCACGCCGGCGTAGTGCGTTCGACACACCGAAAACATTGACCGGTAGGACCACCGCTGGCAGAGCCGCTTTATCGTTTCACACCACTGAATCGCGCGATCATAGTCGCGCACCCGCTCGCAGGCATAGAAGAGGTAGCAGCAGCAGGTAACGACCGCGTCAGGATCGGTCACCTCGCCGGCCATTGACGCTGTCACCGCCTCGTCGAGGAGTCGCATTCCCTCGTCGACCGCTCCTTCGCTTACCCGAACCAGACCGTAGAGCGCGATCGACAGCATCTCCAGGTCCACCAGGCCGAGCTGCCGGGAGATCTCCTGTCCCTCCAGGCTCGCGCTGCGGGCGGTCCCAATGTCATGGGATTCGAGTGCCAGATAGCCGGAAGCGACCATCATGAGACCGTGTTCCAGACTCGGGTACTCAATCGCACCAAGGCAACGCTCACCGCGGCGGAGCCATCCGCTGGAAATCGCTTCAGCACCCCGGTAAATGAACGAATCCACCGCGAGCCATATCGCCATCCGGGCTGCACCGTTGTCGTCACCGCGCTCGCGGAAGAGTGTGTACGCGCGTTCCCGCGAGCTGAACACAGTATCGACGTCGTCGAGCCACCAGGCAGCCATTCCGAGCCCGTCCAGCGTCTCGGCAGTATCGGCGATTTGATGGGCCTGCTCGAAGCAGATTTTCGCCAGTTCCCAGTCCCCGCTGGCGAGTGCCTGGTTCCCGCTGGTGAGGATATGTTTGTAATCAGAAGGCGGGTGCTTAGTTTCCACAAGCCCT
>SKKR01000248.1 GCA_007123655.1 Thermomicrobiaceae bacterium | reverse complement strand
GGCTGGCTGACCTGTTCGGGAGAAAGTGGTCACTGGCGGCCGGCGGCGGAGTCACGGTTCTCGGAAACCTGATCTGCGGCCTTGCCCCGAACTATGAAGTGTTCCTGGTGGGCAGGTTCATCGCGGGCTGCGGGGCTGCCATGGTCCTCGTCAGCGGCCAGATTATCCTGGCGGACATCACCACCCCGGAGCGCCGCGGTCGCACGATGGCAATCTACCAGGGCGTGTTCCTGTTCGCGGTCGGGTTCGGTCCGCTCCCGGGCGGGATCCTGGCAGAGTGGGGCGGGCTGGCGTTGCCGTTTTTCGTCTATGCCGTTCTCGGTGGCGCGGCGGCGTTGATCGCCCTGGCAAGACTGGAGGAAACCAGGGAGATTCGCGAGCGGGATCCGGAGGAAGACGCCGCTCCGCAGCTTGGATTCTGGGGACAGATCAAACTGATCGCCATCGATCGGGCGTTTCTGCTCGTCTGCCTGGTCTCCTTCGCTCAGTTCTTCGCCAGGACGGGCGCGGTGTTCAACCTGGTCCCCCTGCGTGCCGAGAACGTCATGGGGTTGAGCCCGACACAGATCGGCTTTGGCCTGGCATTCGTCAGCATCGTCAGCCTCGTGCTCGCCTACCCATCCGGTTATCTGGTCGACCGGTTCGGCAGGAAGACCGTCATTGTTCCGTCAACGCTGATAAGCGGAGTGGGCCTGGCGATGTTCGCCGGAACCGGCGAGTTCGGCTGGTTCCTGTTCAGTTGCTTCGTCTGGGCGGTTGGAGGCGGACTTGCCGGAGCGGCGCCGGCGGCCTACGCGGCGGATGTCGCGCCACGCGGGATGCAGGCCGCCGCGATGGGCACCTACCGGATGATGGCTGATTCCGGCTACGTTTTCGGCCCTGCGCTCCTCGGATTCGCGGCTGACGGGTTCGGACCCGGTAACTCTCTGATTGCCACAGGAACGTTTCTTGTTATTACAGGTCTCGCCTTCGCTGCCTTCGCCCCGGAAACGTACCGTCAGGGCGTCAGCCAGCGGGAGAAAAAGGCGGCAAGCAGTGAGGGCAGCCAGTGACCGTATGTCACAATATGCATCCGGCGGCAGGCTCATGCGTCCTGATACCAGAGAGCCTGCAATCTACAACAGCGTCGCGTTAGGACTACCGAGACGATGACCCACAATTCATCCATCACTGACGACCGCGTTCGGTGCGCCTGGGCGCAGTCCGACGACCTGATAGCACGCTACCACGATGAGGAATGGGGCAAGACCCCGGGATCAGACAATCAATACTTCGAATCATTGATGCTGGAAGTCTTCCAGTCCGGACTCTCCTGGCGAACCATACTGCACCGGCGCGAGGGGTTCCGACAGGCGTTCGCGCGATTCTCGATACCCGTCGTGGCGAACTACACACAACACGAGGTAGAGCGACTGATGGAGGATGAAAAGATCATTCGACACCGGGGGAAGATCGAGGCAGCGATCATCAACGCCCGCGCGTTTCAGACGATTCAGAAGCAGGCCGGTTCGTTTCGCGACTGGCTGCAGCATATGCCGTGCGATGATCGGGTGATATACCGGGCGCTCAAGCCACATCTCAAATTCTTCGGACCAACGGTCTGCATCAGCTTTCTGCAGTCTGTCGGGAAGGTCACGCCGCCGCATGATCCCGATTGCTGGCTTGCGGATCAGTGATCCGCCGGTTTCCGGACTTCCAGATAACCGTCCCGGACCCGGACATCGAGACGAGGCTGCGGGTAGGCGGCCGGGCCGGTCACCACCGCGCCGTTCTCCAGTTTGAACGTGCTCCCGTGCGCCGGGCAGGTGATGCACCCATCGTGGACCTCGCCACCGGACAGCGGCCGCCCCAGGTGGGTACAGACATCTGAGAGGGCGTGAAACTCGCGGTTCGCCCGGACCACGAGGATCGGCACGTCATTGACCTCAAAGCGATACGGTGTGTTCTCCTCGATGTCGTTCACTGAGGCGATCGGGGTGAACTCATCGGGCACGTCCGGCGTTTCGGCACGGGTCGTCCCGACCAGCCGATCGAAGACCAGTTCCCCGCCGAGATATGCGCCAGAGATCATCAGGCCAAATCCAACCGTCGAGAAGGCCTGTCCGACTCCCCGGGCTCCCGTCTTGCGCAGGAGCAGCGAGATCAGGTAAAAGCCTGCCGCACCCATGTTCAGGAGCCCGTGAACCAGGCCCATTCGCTGGGTCTCTTCCTTCGTATGCTTCCAGTCCGCCCAGCCGCTCAATGCGGTAATGCTTCCGCCAAGCAAACCGACGACAAGCGCGGTATCCGCTCCAGCGCGAAGATCCTTCTTCCCGAAGACGACGTCGGCGGTGTCAAAGATCTGCGTGATCGTCCATGCGCCGACCGGTATGTCGCTCACCATTGGATGCAGAGGATGGCCCAGGAACGAGCCGTGAAGGACATTCCTGATCGGCCACTGTGATTCGCCGAGCTTTTCGTACGCCCCGACAACGACATTCTCCTCAACGGAATCGGAGAGTGTTTCCAGCCACTCCTGGTTCTCGATCTGTCTCACAACCTGCTTGATCGCTCTGGCCGATTCCATGGCACGTCCTCCCTGGGTGTCGATTCGACGTCTGTTGCTCCACGACAGGGAAACGTACGCAACTCCCGGGCCGGGAGCGGTCATCGATCGTCCGAAGCATCATGTTCGACAAGTGCGACCAGGTCTTCGAGCGTTTCGAGCATCTGATCGAACTCCTGTCCTCCGATGCGGGTTCGCCATTCGTTCACCTTGGCGCCAATGCTTTCCCGGGCAACGCGTTCGACTTCCCAACCGCGCTCGGTTCGCCGGACGATGCTGGCGCGGCCATCCTCGGGATCCGGAACTCGCTCCAGGTATCCTCCTTGCTCGAGGTAGCGGACAAGTTCGCCCATTGACTGTTTGGTCATCTGGGCACTTGCAGCAACGCGGGTCAATCTGTCGCCTTCCGAAGGAAGATGCTGGAACACAGTTAAGTGTGTCGGCCTGAGATCGCCAAACCCATGAGCGTGAAGCCCGATCTCGATCTCCTCGACCAGTGCCTGAAACGGAATTCGTAGCAACGCACCGAACATACGCGTCAGCGGGACTGGCACTTGTTCTGGCTCGTCACTTGACATTTTCGTCAGGCTCCCTTACTATCTAGGCGTCGGCACTCGTCAGGTAACCTGACTATTACTATATCGAAACTGCTGAGAGGACACACCCATGAAACGGGCGACGGCTCCCGCCCTGCTGCATACAACACGCTCTGAACCGGAACGCTCGTACTGGTACCATGGGTATCTGCTCACGTTCCTGGCAACCGGTGAGGACACCGGCGGGGCGTTTTCTATTGTCGAAACTGTCGGTCGAAAAGACCAAAGCGCGCTTCCTCCGCGCCACGTGCATACCCGGGAGGAAGAGGTCTTCTACATCCTGGAAGGTGCCGCGACGTTCTACACCGACGACCTGGAGATCAAGGCGACTGCCGGCTCACTCGTTACCCTGCCGCGAGGGGTTCCGCACTGGTTCTCGATCGATTCGGACGAGGTACGGTGGCTCAATCTGATCATGCCGGCTGGCTTCGAACAGTTCTTCAAAACCCTCGGAGAACCGGCGCATTCGGCGGCGTTTCCGCTTGCACCCGAGGAGATGGACATCCCGAAGATCATCGCAGCCGCACGGGAACACGGATGCGAGATACTCCCGACGTAAGTCGACTAGCCCACTCATTGGGTGGGGCGGTGAGCGGTCGAAGCCGGGTCCAGACCCTTTCTCAGAGACCTTGAATGCAATTCGATGCGAATGCAGGATCCCACGACCTCTTCGGCGTCGCTGCTGTCAACGTTCCGTCGTAGCCACTGGAAGCAAACCTGGAATGGGCGGCCTCGATCTCTCGACTTCGGGCCGCGCCGAACGTCCCGGGTGGTGCCGGCAGGCGTACCTGGCGCGGCCCTTCGCTCGAGATGACGTGCTTTTCATACTCAGGTGGCGGGCGCCGACGATTACTCGGGGGCAGTCTCGCGGTTCAGGGCG
>SKKR01000434.1 GCA_007123655.1 Thermomicrobiaceae bacterium | reverse complement strand
CGCGCGATCTTGACCGGCTCGCCGAGGAGAACATCAGGCGGCACGGAGCCGTGCCGTCGTACAAGGGCTACCGCGGGTTCCCGGCGTCCATCTGCGCCTCGATCAACACGGTCATCGTACACGGGATCCCGGACGATACCGCGCTCGAGGAAGGCGACATCATCAGCGTGGATGTCGGTGCGAAGTACCGGGGCTTCCATGGAGACGCGACGGTATCAATCCCGGTTGGCGACGTCAGCGAAGAAGCGACCTGCTTGATGAACGTCTGCCGGGCCGCGCTCTGTGCCGGAATCGAGCAGACCAGGGCGGGCAATCGTCTGACAGACATCTCTGCCGTGATTCAGAAGGTCGTCGAAGATGCGGGGTTCTCGGTCGTCCGGGAGCTCTACGGGCACGGGATCGGCAAAGTACTGCACGAGGAACCGCTTCTACCGCACTACGGGGAACCCGGACAGGGACCGCGCCTGCGCTCGGGGATGGTGCTGACGATCGAGCCGATGATTGCCGCTGGAAAGCCGGAATGGAAGACCCTTTCCGACAACTGGACGGTCGTCACGCTGGATGGCAGCCTTTCCGCTCAGTTCGAGCACACCGTGGCGGTCACCGAGAACGGTCCAGACGTCCTGACCGATCTGGGAGAGTAACTGCGCGCGCAACGGCCTTCCTCGTCTGTCGAATCACCGAATGTAACTGAAGTATCCTTGGGTCGCGGCGGGTCTGAACGGCGGTCCCGTTCCGGCAGTGTGAGGAGCCTCTGAATGGCGAACCCGGGTGACCGGGCGGAAAGGTACCTGGGACAGCGGACATCCCGACGCGGGTTCATCCGCGGAGCCGCGGCCGCGGGACTGCTCGTTACCGCGGGGACAGCATTCGGCGGTTGCGACCCGGATTCCGCGGAGGTCGACCCCGACGCCCCGGACACCGGAGACATCACCCTGACCGGTTCCGGTGCCACGTTTCCGGACCCGATCTATCAGCTCTGGATCGACGAGTTCAGGTCCGTGCGGCCGGATATCGTCATCAACTACCAGTCAGTCGGCTCCGGCCAGGGAAAACGCGACTTCATCAACAACGTCACGGACTTCGGCAGCAGCGACGCATATCTCACTGACGAGGAGATGGCGCGGGTTCCCGGCGCACTGCACATCCCGACGGTGATCGGCGCGGTAGCGGTCACGTACAACCTGGAGGGTTTCGAAGGCATCCAGCTTTCCGGTGAGACGCTGGCCTCGATGTATCTCGGAGAGATCACAAACTGGAGCGACCCCCGTATCCAGGAGGAGAACCCACACCTCGAAATGCCGGATCACGATGTCGCCACGATCTTTCGATCGGACGGCGCCGGCACGACCTGGATCTTCACGGATTACCTGGCGAAGGTGAGTGACGCCTGGGCGGAACAGGTCGGGACAGGAACCTCCGTGCAGTGGCCGGTCGGCTTCGGCGGTGAAAAGAACGCCGGCGTTATGGCGTCTGTGCAGCAGACGCCCGGATCGATCGGCTATGTCGAACTGATCTATTCCCTGGTGATCGGGATGCCGGTCGTGGCGCTGCGTAATCGACAGGGGAACTACGTGCCGCCCACGCTGGAATCCGTCCAGGAAGCGGCGGCGGGGTACCTGGATGATCTGCCGGACGATCTCAGAGTATCGATCACCGATCCACCCGAAGGCGAGCACGCCTATCCAGTTTCCGGACTCACCTGGATCTTGCTCCGGCGAGAACGGGAAAACAGGGCGGAAACTGAGGCACTGATCGATTTCATTTACTGGGCCCTGACGGAGGGGGACCAACTTGCGGTGGACTTGCACTACTCGCCGCTGCCAGACGAGGTGCTGGACATCACGCTGGGACTGCTCGAAGAGGTCCATGTCGATGGAGAACAGATCTTCCGGCGCCCGGACTGACACCGGCGGCTCACGTCAGCGGCCGTGCTCGCGAGACCGATCGGTGTCGCCCACGGTGACAGCCAGGTGTTAAGATGACCACGGCACGACCGCGGCTGTGTGCTGAGGGGGAGGGATCCGCGCGTGGCGTTGACCGACCCGTTCGCTCGTTCCCGGGGCCTGCGACTCCGGCAACGCTTGCAACACGGGGATCTGATCTTCTGGCTGGTGGCGCTCGGGTTCGCCTTACTCGTTGTCGCGCTGCTTCTCATTATTGTCGCCGTAACCTGGGACGGATCGCGCGAGGCACGCGAGACGTTCGGCATCGTCGGGTTCATCACGAGCACCGACTGGAATCCCGTCACCGGAGAGTTCGGCGCACTGCCTGCCATTTACGGCACCGTGGTTTCGTCGATGATCGCCCTGGTTCTCGCCGCTCCCCCGGCGATCATGATCGGCGTGTTTCTGAGCGACCTCTGCCCTGCCAGATTGCGAGCACCGCTCTCGCTGATGGTGGAACTCCTGGCGGCGATACCGAGCGTCGTGTACGGCATGTGGGGTGTTTTCGTCCTGATTCCTTTCTACCGAACGTTTATCGCGTCCCCGATTTCCAACGCGGTTGGTGACCAGATCCCGATTTTCGAGGGCCCCGTGGCGGTCGGGCGAGGGTTGCTGGTCGCCGGGATCATTCTCGCGATCATGATTCTGCCGACGATTGCAGCGGTCTCCCGGGATGTGCTCACCGTCGTTCCCACGCACCAGAAGGAGGCGATGCTGGCGCTCGGGGCCACTCGCTGGGAGGTAATACGGCACGCACAGTTGCCGTATGCCCGGGCGGGGATCGTCGGCGGGATGATGCTCGGGCTCGGGCGAGCGCTCGGGGAAACGATGGCCGCGCTGATGGTTATCGGGAACATGCCGCGAATCGAGACATCGCTGTTCCAGCCGGCAACGACCGCGGCGGCACAGATTGCCAGTCAGTTGCCGACCACGGAATCAGATCTTCACGCCAGTTCGCTGATCCTGATGGCGCTCGTGCTCTTCCTGATCACCCTGGCCGCTAATTCGATTGCCCGGCTGCTGGTCTGGAACGTCTCACGTTCGAGCGGGGGGCGGTAGCCGATGAGACCTGCGTCGACGATGAGACGTTACCGGCGGCGGACATACATCAATCGGTTCATGCTGGTGCTGACGGTCGGGTCAACCGGGGTGGCGCTCATCCCGCTGGTTCTCATTCTGGCCTATGTGTTCCAGCAAGGTATTGGTGCCTGGGATGTCCAGTTCTTCACCGAGAGTTTTCGCCCGGTCGCCCTGGGGGAGGACACCGTCCAGACCGGTGGTGTTCTGCACGCTATCGTCGGGACATTCATTATCGTTGGCGTCGCGCTTCTCATGGCAATGCCGATCGGCGTCATGGCCGGGATTTATCTGGCGGAGTACCCGGCGAACCGGTCGTCGACGATTATCCGGTTCTGCACGGATGTACTGACGGCGATGCCGTCGATCGTGGTTGGCGTAACGGCCTACATTCTGATTGTCCAGCAGACGCAGCGTTTTTCGGCACTGGCCGGAAGCGTGGCGCTGGTCGTTCTCATGGTGCCAATCATCACGCGAACGACCGAGGAAATGCTACGGCTGGTGCCCGACTCGTCACGTGAGGCGGCGATCGCGCTCGGCGCACCGAAATGGTGGACGACGCTGACGGTTGTCATCCCGATGGCATTCAGCGGTATTGTCACCGGGATCCTGCTCGCTCTGGCCCGGGCGGCCGGCGAGACCGCGCCGCTCCTGGTGACCGTCCTGGGCAACAACAATCTGGCGTACAACATCTTCGGACCGATGCAGGCGTTGCCGCTGCTGGCCTATCGATACACCGAGCAGCCGTTCGCGGAGATGAACGAGCAGGCCTGGGGCGCCGCGCTGCTTCTCGTCATAATCGTGCTGATCACCAACATCAGCGTCTGGCTGGCGACACGGCGTCGGCAGGCAGGATAGGGTAGATCATGGTTGAGTCATCCACAGGCAGAGCACTACTCAGGATGCCGGAAGACCAGCCGGCTCATCTCAGGATCGAGCGTCTTGCGGCGTACTACAACGAATCGATGGCGATCGAACCGACTGATTTGCCGATCCCCCGGCG
>SKKR01000120.1 GCA_007123655.1 Thermomicrobiaceae bacterium | reverse complement strand
GGACTAGTAGGCGGCGGCACCGGGGTCATCGCTCCAGGGCAGTGCCACATCTTCGGGGATATCCCTGCGACCGTCGTACGTCAGAACGGCGGTCTCCGCGTTGCCTGGCATCATCACGTTCTGCTCATAGAACTGAATCTGATCAGCAGACAACGGGTTCGACGAGCTGAGCAACTGGCTGAGCGCGTCTTCGTCACCGGCATCCGCCGCGGCGTCGTCCTGCGATGTCGAGATCAGCGTCACCGCGGACGCGGGGTGGGCGGAATACGCGAACATGCCGGCAACGAGAACGCCGGCGACGGCGAAAGCGACGACGACCCGCAGAACCGCCTCGGGCCGGGAAATCGTAGTGTGCATAGCGTGCCTCCTTCGGCTGAAGCGCGATCATCACGGCCTCCGTGACTCTGGTTCCAGCATGAAGGTTTCGGCACACCCTTACATCGCGGAAATTCATTATTTGTCTGTGAGGCTGGTCAAATAGTGGATGTCACCTAGTGCCCACGGCAACGCGCACGGTGCCGGTCAGACCAGGCTGTCCCGCACCGCGCGAGTGGCGGCAGCAGTGCGAGAATCGACATCGAGCTTTCTAAGTATGCTCGACACATGGCGCATGACCGTGTGCCGGGAGATGAACAGCTGATCGGCAATCGCCTTGTCAGGCATTCCGTCGACAAGGCATTTCAGGACCTCGGCTTCCCTGGCGGTGAGACCGGATCCCGCAACGTTGACGTGGTGACCGAGGCGGGAGAGCACCCGGTCCGCGCGCTGGCGGCTCGGTTCGGCACCAAGCGCATCAAACACATCACGGACCTCGCGAGCGAGCTCACGTGCCCGGTCCGCCTCACCTCGAACCAATCGCAGCTCCGCCAGAGATAGATCGGACAGCGCCCGTTCGAACGGTGTCCCACAGCGACTCGCGATCTCGGAGGACACGGTCAATTGGCGTTCCGACTCGTCATAATCCCCGGACGCGAGTGCGAGTTCACCGAGCATCCGATGTGCGGCGAGCAGCGCCAGCGGTTGACGCGGGTCGCTCGCCAGGCGAAACGCCTCGTCAGCGTGGACCTTCGCGGCCTCGTGGTTCTTCTCCAGCACGGCGAGCCGCGCCCGGATCAGTTCGCCTTTGGCACGCCCGAGTACGACGGAACTCGAGTCAAGCCACCGCTGAAGATATTCTAGCCAGTGCCGCACCAGTTCCACGTCTCCAGCGTCGATTGCAAGCTCCGCGGCAAGTTCCATCAGCGCAACGGTATCGGTGGTGAACACGTGTTTCCCCGGCTCCAGGTCCGTTCCGTCCGGAAACTGTGCCTTGACCTGCGACCAGGCGAGGTCCGTATCACCTCGATGCCGAGCGACGTGCCCGGCACATGCGCGAAGTTCCACCTGCCGGATCTTGTTGGCATGCCACTCCATTCCGTGCTCGGCAAGTTCAAGGACATCATCCCAGTGTCCCTCCAGTGCCAGCACCTGAATGTGCTGCAGCCGGCGGCTCATCTCCGGTCTGATCGACCCGGAAGATCGGTTCCAGGCATCATCGAACTCGGACAGCAGGCGACGGCGATCATCCAGTCGCTCCGTTTCGTAGGCGATATGTACCCGTCTCAGAATGGCATGGGCGCTGTAGCTCTCCATTATCGGGATGCCGATCTGCGCGAACCCGCGTTGTGCGAACTCGAGTAACTCCCGCGCGCGTCGCCAGTTACCGACGGCCGCCTGCGCGTCGGCGATCCCGACGTACCCGTCGAGCCAGTAGATGTGCCGCTCGCGGAGCAGGCGATCGCGGACCGGCTCAACCTCTGCAAGAAACCGTTCGCCGACCTCCAGGCATTCGTTGATTAGCCCGCAGTTGCCCGCCATCAGGAGCCATGTCCCGCGAAACACATTCACCTCCAGGTCGCAGCCGACAACGTCAAAGAACTCGCACGACTGCTTTTCCTCCTGCGTGAGATTGTCCCAGGCCGCGACGCCCGCGCCCATGTCTTCCACGCCACGAGGGAGATCTCCGGTGAACGTGATTAAGTGCCCCCGTCGAACCAGGCTGGCCGCGTAGAGCACCCGGTCACCGATCTGTGAGGCAATCCGGTTTGCCGCGTCGAGGTCCGCGGCGCCCGCGGCTGGATCGAGGTACAGGCTCAGTCGTCCGATCCGGTACAGAAGCCAGGCCCGTTGTCGGAGTTGAGCCTCGTCGCTTTCGAGCAGAACGCTCGCGGCGCGGAACCGGTCAACGGCATTGCGCCATGCAAACGTCTCCTGCGCCCATTCACCTGCGCGTATTAGCCAGTCAACCGCACGCCGGTCCTGCGCCTGCTGATAGTGATACGCAATCGAATCCGGAACCGGGAGTTCGCTCTGCTCGAACGCTTCAGCGATCATGCGGTGCCAGACCCGGCGCCGGGGCGACAGGATTCCCCGGTAGAGGGTCTCCCGGGTCAGCGCGTGCACGAAGCGGACCCGGTTTCCATCCGGGGATTGCTCCAGCACGTGCTGTTCAACTGCCTGCTCGATGACACCTAGAAGTTCCGCGTCCGTCAGTCCGGATACCTGCCGCCAGACCTCGATATCGACTTCCTGTCCGATGACCGCCGCGATCTCGAGAAAATGCCGGTTCTCCTCGTCGATCCGCGCCAAGCGGCCTTCAATGACCTGCTGAACGAGTGGCGGCATCGGCACGTCCCTCAGGTCAGCGAGGCGCCAGCCTTCAGCTCCGGCATGCAACGCTCCATTCTGCTCGAGCGTCCGAAGGATCTCCACCGTGAAGAAGGGATTGCCCTCAGCGTAGACAAGAAGGTGCTCGGTAAGGCGTGACTGGTCAGCGGAAGAGAGCGCCCATCGCTCGGAAACCATCCGCTGAATGTCGTCCCGGCGCAGGGTTCCCAGCTCAATCCGCTTGGCCTGCGCTTCACGGATCAGCACTGGAATCAACGTGAACAGGGGGTGATGGCGATTGAGTTCATCATCGCGATAGGTCCCTATGACCAGCAGCCGGCTATCCTGAAGGTACCGAGAAACATACCGGAGCAGGTCCAGACTGGCCTGATCGGCCCAGTGGAGATCTTCCAGTACAACAATCGCCGGTTGAGCTTCGGCGACGTCCAGAAAGAAATCGCGGACCACCTCGAACACTGCCAGTTGATTCGGCAGTCCTGCCGCTCCGGTTCCGACCCTCAGCACATCCGGGATCTCCGGGAACCCGTCAGATGGACGATACCGATCCGCAAGATCCACCCAGAGGCCGTACGGTGGCGTCGTGCTCAGGTCGTAACAGTACCCACGGAGCAGGAAGAACCCGTCGCCACTCTCCTGCGAGACGAGTGCGTCCGTGAGCGACGTCTTTCCGATCCCCGCTTCGCCGCTTACGAGCGCCAGCCCGCCGCGTCCTTCGGCCGCCTCCCGGAGCAGGTGACGGAGCACGTCCAGTTCCTGATCGCGTCCGACAAGCGGCGGGGACGAGGGAAACATCGGGTTTGCGCTAAGCAAAGAGTTCATCTCCGCCTCGACCTCGGTCATTCGGGGCAAACAGTGGTTCAGGGGTTCGGTTGAGATTTCCAATGAGGCTACCACCGCGCGTGCTCAAGTTCAATGAGCCAGCTGAATGGCAGAAAAGTTCATGCCTTCGGACTCTCTGGCTGCACGCGATGTCCGGCACGTTGAACGGAAGAAGGTGCCGAGAACAGCGAAACGCTGAACACTTCGGGTGCAGCACACCGAGCGAGCCCCGGATGTGGCGGGGCTCGCTCGAACAACGAGGAGAGGATTATCTCGTTCGCACTCGTGCGTGCTGGGCTTGACAGGTTTGCCTCATCAGGAATCACCGGTATACAGACCAGGAGCCCGCTCCATCTGGTCAAACAGGTCCAGATTGGCGTCGATCTCCGCTGCCGGGGCCGGGTTATCGGTGTACACGCCAGGGGCGCGCTCCATCTGGTCGAACAGGTCCAGGTTGGCGTCGATATCCGCGGCTGGCGCTGGGTTATCGGTGTAAACGCCGGGGGCCCGCTCCATCTGGTCGAACAGGTCCAGGTTGGCGTCGAGAT
>SKKR01000356.1 GCA_007123655.1 Thermomicrobiaceae bacterium | reverse complement strand
CGCGACTCAGGCGGTTCCTGCAAGATCGTTCGCACCTCCGCAGAGCTTCAAGGGTGTCTCGAAAACGGCACGTTCGCCATCCTCCTGCATTTCGAAGGTACGGACCAACTGGATCCCGATGGATACGCCCTGGACGTCTTCCACCAGTCCGGGGTGCAATCGATCGGACTCACGCATTTTCGCAAGAACCGCTATGCCGAGGGCGTGCCGATCAACTTCCCGAACACTCCCGATATGGGCCCGGGACTGACCGAACTCGGCAAGGATCTGGTCAGAAACTGCAACGACCGGCGGATCCTGGTCGACGTCTCGCATATCACCGAGAAGGGTTTCTGGGACGTTGCGGAGATCACCGACGCGCCGATCGTTGCGACTCACTCGAACGCGTGGGCGCTCTGCAACGCCCCGCGAAATCTGACGGACCGGCAAATGGACGCCATCCGGGAGAGCCGCGGCGTTGCCGGTCTGAACTTCCACGTCGGGTTCCTTCGCGCGGACGGAGAGTTCGACGCGGATACCCCGATCTCAGTCATGGCCGATCATGTTGATTACTTGGCGGACCGAATGGGCATCGACTGCGTCGGGATGGGATCAGATTTCGACGGGGCGATCATGCCGGCAGAGATGAAGGACGCGACCGGCCTTCCCCTGCTCATGCGTGAACTTCAGAACCGCGGATACGACCACGACGCGCTGACGAAAATTGCTCACGGAAACTGGATCCGGGTGCTAAAGGAGACCTGGGGCGCCTGAGAGACTGGCCGGACGGAATCTTCGTCACCATGGACAGTCCCAACAGAGCACGGTCAGGATGTGTCACGTAATTGACACGTCCAGGGAAGAGTTGGCGGCATTTCTATTGCACGGAAAGGGCTAGGATCGAACTGTCGGCTAAGTGGAACGTGCAGGAGGCCACAGATGAGCATCACACCGCGATACGGGCGACAGGATCTTGAAACGATGCGTGATCGACTGGACAGACTGATCGGCGACCTGGGCGGAAGAACTCTTGATCTCCTGGAGCGAAGTATGCCGATCGACCTGTGCGAGACCGAGTCGGAGATTATCGTCAAGGCATCGGTTCCCGGCGTTGACCCGGAGCATCTGGATATCCAGTTTGCCGAGGGCATGCTCACCATCCGGGCCACCATGGAAGAGGAAACTGACGAAGAGACAGGCACCTGGCATGTTCGGGAGCGACGAACCGGGATGACCGAGCGCTCTATTCAGTTGCCACGATCGGCGGATATCGAAAACGCTGACGCATCGATTGAAAACGGCGTGCTGCGGATCACGTTTCCGATATCGGACGGTTCAAGTCGCAAGCGGATTCAGGTTCGCTCGTCGAAACCTTAGGGCCAAAGCGAAGTTCAAACCCTATTCCCATTCCCTGTCCGGCACCGCGGCGTCCCCACCGCGGTGTCACTTTGCGTACGGGAGTTACACGAATACATCGTGTAGCGCGATCACTCAAGTGCAACCCGCACGGCATCCGCGACGTCGCTGGTCGACGCGCTCCCACCGAGATCCGCGGTCAGCGTGCGCCCGTCCGCACAGACCCGCTCCAGAGCCTTCATTACCCGTTCGCCTGCTTCAGACTCTCCGATATGCTCGAGCATCATTGCGCCGGCCCAGATTGAACCCATCGGATTGGCAACCCCTCGACCCGAGATGTCTGGAGCGCTCCCGTGGACCGGCTCGAACAGCGACGGAACCGATGGGTCAGCGGCGATATTGGCGCTCGGAGGAAGCCCAAGGCTCCCCATCAATGCCCCGCCAAGGTCCGTCAGGATGTCGGCGAACAGATTGCTTCCGACCGCCACATCAAACCGATGTGGGTGCGTAACCATTGCCGCGGCGGCGGCGTCGACCAGCATTGACGAGACGACCACGTCCGGGTATTCGTGGGCGACCTCTCGCACCACGTCGTCCCAGAACGGCATCCCGTACTGCATGGCGTTCGACTTCGTGATGCTCGTGAGGTGCTTTCGACGGTTCCGGGCCTGTTCGAACGCGTACCTCACGACACGCTCGACATTGAATCGAGAAAAGACCGATGACTGGATCGCCACCTCGTGTTCCGTACCGGTGTGGACGCGGCCGCCCACTCCGGCGTACTCTCCCTCAGTGTTTTCGCGGATGAACAGCATGTCGATGTCATCCGGCCCACGATCCCGAAGCGGGCCTCTCAACCCCTCGAGCAGCCTGACCGGGCGCACGTTTACGTGCAGATCGAACTGCTTCCGTATCGGCAGCAACAGTCCCCACAACGTGATGTGATCCGGGACGTCCGGAGGGTCACCGACAGCGCCGAGGTAAATCGCATCGTATGCGCGCAGTTGGTCCAGTCCGTCCTCTGGCATCATGCGGCCATGTTCCCGGTAGTAATCGGAACTCCACGGCAGTTCGTCCCACTCGATTACCGACGAGTCAGGGAGCGCCGCGTCGATCACCTGCATGGCAGCCGGTATGACCTCCTTGCCGATGCCATCACCCGCGATAACAGCAATTCGATGTTGTCCCAATTCAAAATCCGCCTCTCTTTGGCCGTACGAACCTGACATGAGAATACCCCGATCATGTGAATCACGCGACGGCAAGCGCCGGGTGATTTGACAGGTCGCGTGAGATCATGCTACTGGAGTCCCTGCCACTGTCGATTGTCGAGAGAGGAAGCCCGCCGTGAGTGAAAGCCCGTCGTTCGAGCGAATATCCGACGAGACTCGACACCAACTCATGTCCGCGAGCACCGCGACGATCAGTGCCGTGCTGCGGAAGCATGGATACAACAATCTGTACATGGAAGGTCTCGCCCCGCTGCGGCCAGATCTGCGCATGGTTGGCCAGGCATTCACGCTTCGGAATGTCCCGACCCGTCCGGATCTGGATCCGACCGGCGAGTTCGACAACACGACCAACAAGCAGCGAATCGCTGTGGAGAGCGTGGGCCCGGGAGACGTCCTGGTAATCGACGCCCGCGAGGATACCCGGGCCGGAACGCTCGGGGACATCCTGGCCACCAGGATCTGGAAGCGTGGAGCTGCCGGGATCGTCAGCGATGGTGCGTTCCGGGACACACCCGGCGTGGCGGAGATCGATATGCCGACCTATAGCAGGGCTCAGAACCCGAACCTGTCGTCGACGGTTCACCATCCGGTAGAACTGAACGGGATCATTTCGTGCGCCGGCGTCGCGGTCGTTCCGGGAGATGTGATCGTCGGTGACGCCGAAGGGGTAATTGTCGTTCCGCACTCGATTGCCACAGAGGTCGCGCGGGAAGCCGGGGAGCAGGATCACCGTGAAGCGTTCATCATGGAGAAGATCCAGTCCGGGAGCTCGATTATCGGCGTGTATCCGCCGGATGATGACACGCTGGCGGAGTACGAACGGACGAAGGGGAGACGATAAGCACACGCCACGCTGACTTGCGCCGTTTTGCCGTTTGCCCGCCCTACCGGGATCGTCTAGAATTCATGAGATTGACGATTGCCCGGGCCTGTAGCTCAGGGGCAGAGCAAGGGGCTCATAACCTCAAGGTCGCAGGTTCGAATCCTGCCAGGCCCACACTTGTTGACCAATCGTCAGACGAACGGCCGAGTTGCGGAATAAGGAACACTCACCTGCCAGAGGAGGTCACGATAGAGGCAGCGGATCTTGCGAGACGGATTGCGGATACGGCGTCCCAGGAGCAGGCCACCGACATTCTGGTGCTCGACATCCAGCACCTGTCGACGATTACCGATTACTTCGTCATCGCGTCGGTAGACAACGTTCGTCAATTGCGAGCAACCGCCGAGGCAATCGACCAGGACCTGAAGGAACACGAACGAATCAGGGCCTCACGCCGGGAAGGGAACCCGGACAGCGGTTGGGTCGTACTCGATTATCCCGGAGTTCTGATTCACCTGATGACGGTTGAGCAGCGAGAGTTCTACCGCCTGGAAAGTCTCTGGGCAGACGCGCACCGGCTGCTTGTCATCCAGTAAGCCTGCCGATCGGTTTCGCGGTTCTGAACGACCAGGGGTCCTCATGTTT
>SKKR01000051.1 GCA_007123655.1 Thermomicrobiaceae bacterium | reverse complement strand
GAACGATCGTCAGTAACAGAACCAGGTCCAACGCCGCGAGGTTGCGCAACTTCCGCGATTTCTGCTGATTCGACTGGACAATAATCGCCGCGATGCTGGCCATCATCACGAGAACGACGAGAGGCATCTGACCCCGCAGCGGATCGAACACTGCGGCAAGCGTAAACACCAGCGAAACCGCAAGCCGGAGTCCGACCATGAGCCAGATCTCGGGCAGATCACGGCGAGGCGGCGCCGGGACCCGGGGTCGCGCCCGTGGCCTGTCATGTTCCGGTATCGGCGGTGGTTCCCACCGTTCCAATCGGGACTCCCAGTTCGCAAGCCTTATCCTGAAGTCCGGCCATCCCTCCGGGGCCGGTTGACACCTGTTATCCTACTCTGGATTGAGCCGTAGCACCGGTGTCTGAAGCATCCACCCCTGGTCTTTGCCCCTATCGTCCAGCGGTGCTCGAGATCTCGCGCCCAACGTGGTGAACGGAGCAACAGTGCAGCGGATCGGCATATTCGGCGGAACATTCGACCCCATTCACCAGGGACATCTCATTATGGCGGATGAGTTGCGATACCGGCTCAGGCTGGAGCGCGTCCTGTTTCTTCCCGCCGGGCGGCCTCCGCACAAGACTGAGCAGGAGATAACGACCGATCAACACCGGCTGGAGATGCTGGAATCAGCGATTTCGGACAACCCCGCGTTCGAAGTGTCCTATGTCGATATCCGGCGATCCGGACTCTCCTACACCGCGGACAGCATGCGCGAGCATCTGGAACTCTTTCCAGGAGCGGAAATCGCGTTCCTGATGGGGCAGGATTCGTTTCGTGACCTTCCGCACTGGCACCAGCCCGGGAGGCTTGTTGAGCTGGTGAGGCTCGGTGTTGCGATGAGGCCCGGCGTGGTGGTCGATGTGGAATCCATTCTGCAACGCGTCCCGGAAGTCGCCGGCAGGGTGGATTTCGCAGACGTTCCACTGATCCAGATTGCGTCCAGCGAGATCAGGCGCCGGGTTCGGGAAGGAATGCCGATCCGGTACCACGTGCCTGCGCCGGTCGAGCGCTACATTCGGGAAAATGGACTGTACCAGGCGCTCCCGCACCGCTAAATGGCTTTTGACACCCTGTCCAGCCCACCATATAATTCGTTTCGCTCGCCATCCGGCGGGTAATCCTGACGTGCTCGGATTCTCGCTGGATTCGAGCACGCACCGAGAGTGGCGAGGAGTCAACCACCGTTGCGATACCGCCCAGGACTTACACTGTCGATCATCGCCGCTATCATACTGCTGGCTGGCTGGCTGAACCTCCCGAGTCACGTCGCTGACCCGTTCGGCTGGAAAGATAACGTCTACTACCACCAGGGGCTCGACCTTCAGGGTGGTCTGCAGGTCGTCCTGGAGGCTCGCCCACCGGAAGGCCAGGAAGTTACTGACGAGGTTCTCGCTGGCACGCGTGATACCGTCGAGCGACGTGTCAGTGGTCTCGGCGTCAGCGAGCCGCTGATTCAGACGCGCGGAAGCGACCAGATCATCGTTGAGCTTCCCGGCGTCGGGGATCCCGAATCCGCTGTCCAGGTTATTGCCCAGACGGCGCTGCTCGAGATCATCGATCCGCAGGGTGAATTCCTGCCGGAAGGCACGATCGTCAACACGACTGCCGGAATGGCCGAGGACCACATCATCGACGCGGAACTGGATGAAGAATCTCCCGCGCAGGTCCCGGGCGAAGACGATCCGGTGTACCAGACGATTGTCACGGGCGCCGATCTGTCCGATGCCTACCCGCAACAGGATGAGGTCGGCCGGCTCGTTGTCGGGTTCGAACTGGAAGCTGGCGCGGCTGATGAGTTTCACCAGTTCACCAGCGCCAATCTCCAGCAGCCGATGTCCGTTGTTCTGGACAAACGCGTCATTTCGACCGCGACCATCCAGAGTCCGATCCGGGATCGCGGTCAGATTACCGGCCCGCCGCGTGAAGAGGTCCACAATCTTGTCGCTCAACTCCAGGCCGGCTCGCTCGCCGTTCCGCTCGAGGTGGTCCAGAGCCGGACGGTCGGCCCCACGCTCGGACAGGAGTCGATCGACGCCAGCCTGGAGGCCGGAGCGGTCGGCCTGGCGCTCGTCGTCCTCTTCATGATCCTGTACTACCGTCTCCCGGGTGTGCTCTCGGTCATCGCGCTCGGGGTGTACGGCCTGATCATTCTCGCACTGTTCAGATCGATCCCGGTCGTCCTGACCCTGGCCGGGCTGGCCGGCGTCATCCTCTCGATTGGTATGGCCGTTGACGCGAACATCCTCATCTTCTCCCGGTTACGAGAAGAGCTCAGGCTTGGTCAGCGACTGACGAAGTCAATAGAAAACGGATTCGACCGTGCCTGGCCGTCGATTCGCGATTCGAATATCGCCACGATGATTACGTGCGTAATCCTTTACTGGTTCGGCGAATACGTCGGGGCCAGCATTATCCAGGGTTTCGCGCTGACGCTGTTCATCGGCGTGGCGGTCAGCATGTTTACGGCGATCACCGTCACGCGAACCTTCCTGCGGATAGTCCTGACCTCGCCCCGGTTCGTCACCGAGTGGTGGCTGGGCATGGAGCTGCCAAAGGAAGAGGAAGGACGAGCGGTTTCGGCCGATGATTGATCAACGGCACTCGACGAATGCAGGGCGAGAGAGTACGACTGCATCATGATTGATCTGATCGGGAAACGTTATTTCTGGTTCCTGCTCTCCTTCGTGATTATTTTCCCTGGGCTTGCTTCCCTGGCGGTGAACGGCGTCCAGCTCGGCATTGACTTCACCGGTGGGACGCTCTGGGAGATTCAGGTCGAGGAAGACACGTCGTCAAACGAGATTCAGTCGGTCCTCGAAGCGCACGGATACACCGCCGCGCGGGTTCAGGAATCCGACGACAATCAGATGCTCATTCGGATGGATGAACTGCAACAGGGTTCTCCGGAAAAGGCCGAGCTCGATGCGGCGCTGGAAAACCAGATCGGCCCGTTTACGGACTTACAGCTTCAGTCTGTCGGCCCCACGCTCGGTACCGAGATCCGCAATCGCGCTATGATGGCGATCGGTCTGGCCTCAATTGGCGTGCTGCTCTACATCGCCTATGCATTCCGGAAGACCCAGAACGCGTTTCTCTACGGCTCATGCGCAATCATCGCCATGCTCCACGACGTTGCGCTGGTTATCGGGGTGTTTTCAATCCTGGGATGGATTGCCAACGTTGAAGTGGACGCGCTCTTCGTCACCGCGGTTCTGACACTGATCGGGTTCTCGGTGCACGACACGATCGTTGTGTTCGACCGCGTGCGGGAAAATCTTGTCCTGCGAGCCGGCGACCGGTACGAGGATATCGTCAACTACAGCATCGTTCAGACGATCCCCCGCTCGATTAACACGACGATCACGACGCTGTTCACATTGCTCGCGCTGTATCTGTTCGGTGGCGCGACGATTCAGTTCTTCATCCTGGCGCTGATCATCGGGATCGTAGCCGGCACCTACTCCTCGATCTTCAACGCGGCGCAGTTGCTGGTGGTCTGGGAAAACCGGGAGATTCATGACTTCTTCGCCAGACTCCTGGGTCGACCACAGAGCCACGAACGGATCGAAGAAGAAGAGGCCGAAGTTCCGGCGCAATAGAGGTTCGGTTATTCGTGCCTGACACGAAATCGATCGGCGTGATCGGTGGCGGCATCGCCGGTCTCGTCGCAGCCTATCGACTCGCCTCCGCCGGTCATCCGGTGATCCTCTGGGAGCGATCGAGCTATCTCGGCGGTCAGGCTGCAGCGTTTCCGGTGGCCGGTTCGGCGCTGGAGCATTTCTACCACCACCTGTTCATGAGCGACACCGACATCATCGATCTCATGGACGAAATCGGGATCGGTGACGACCTGCTCTGGCTCGAATCCAGCGTCGGGTTCTTCGCGAATGGCAGAATCTACCCGCTCCAGGGCGCGCTGGACCTTCTAAAGCTCGACTTCATCCCGTTACACGACCGGATCCGCATCGGCTTGGTCACGTTCTATCTTCAACGTCGGACCGACTGGCGTGACTTTGAACAGGTG
>SKKR01000039.1 GCA_007123655.1 Thermomicrobiaceae bacterium | reverse complement strand
TTTGACGCCGGTGGCACCGGTCAGGTGACAGTCTATTCCGGACGCGGTCAGGACCTGGTGCTACCGATCCTTGATCAATTCTCGGAGGAGACCGGCATCGAAGTCAGGGTCCGGTACGGGGATACCGCAGAAATGGCCGCTGCCATCCTCGAAGAAGGTCAGAATACACCGGCGGACCTCTTTCTTGGGCAGGACGCCGGAGCGCTCGGGGCGCTCAGTCTGAACGGGATGACGCGCAAGATCCCGGATAGCTCGCTGGACCTGGTCGAGCCCCGGTTTCGGTCCCCGGACGGTCTCTGGGTCGGCGCGAGTGGCCGGGCTCGAACGGTGATATATGATACGGACCAGTTGAGTGAGGATGACCTTCCGTCTTCGGTTCTGGATTACGTTGATTCTCGCTGGGAGAACAGGCTCGGTTGGGCGCCGACCAACGGATCTTTTCAGGCGTGGGTGACCGCACTGCGAATTCTGGAGGGAGAAGATGTCGCCCGGGAATGGCTGGAAGGTATCCGGGATCTCAACCCGCTGGTTTACGAAGGGAACACGCCGATTGTCGGCGCTGCGATGCGCGGTGAGATTGCGGCGGGATTCGTGAACCACTACTACCTGTACCGGGAACGGGAAGAAGCTGGCGGCGACGTCGGGGCGGAGAACTATTTTTTTACCGACGGTGACGTCGGGGGCCTGATAAATATCGCCGGGATGGCGATCCTCGAGCCATCTCGAAACGTAGAGCAGGCCGAGCGGCTGGTGGAGTACCTGCTCGGCGAGGACGCTCAACTGTACTTTGCCGAAGAAACGTTTGAGTACCCCTTGGCGAGAGGTATCCCCGCGAATGAGCAGGTCCCTCAGCTTGACGAGATCGAGACGCCGAATGTCGACCTTTCCAATCTGGAGGACCTAGAAGGAACGCTTGAGCTACTCCAAGAGGTTGGATTGATCTAGGTGACCATCGGCGGTTTCAACCGCGACCACGAACGTACCTGGCTCACACGACTGCGGGTCGCCGTTAGCTCGCCGTTCGCAGGCGCGCCGGTGGTCATCTGGCTACCGGCGCTGCTGGTTGTCTCGCTGATGTTCGTGCCGCTTGTTTACCTCGGTGTTCGGGCAACTGACGGGGGTATGGGCTGGGTAGACGTTCTCGTTCGGGACCGTACGATCACGCTTCTGCGAAACACCATCGTCCTGACCGTGACAGTAACAGCGGCATCCGTTGCGCTCTCGCTCCCGCTCGCCTGGCTCACAACCCGTACCGACCTGCCGTGGCGGCGGTTCTGGGCGATCGTTACCCCGTTACCACTCGTCATTCCCAGTTACGTGGGCGCATTTGCAGTTATCGCGTTCCTGGGACCGAGGGGGATGCTCCAGGGATGGCTTGAGCCATTGTTCGGCATCGAGCGGCTGCCGGAGATCTACGGATTCGCCGGCGCATCGCTGACGCTGACGCTCTTTGCGTTTCCCTACGTGCTCCTCGCCCTGCGCTCGGCGATGAACGGACTGGACCCGGCGCTCGAGGAGTCCTCACGCTCGATGGGGTTCGGCGCATTCTGGACATTCATCCACGTGACCCTGCCGAGCCTCAGACCGGCGATCGCCGCCGGTGCACTGCTGATCGCACTCTACGTCATCAGCGACTTCGGCGCCGTGTCGCTGATGCAGTACGACTCGTTTACTCGCGGGATATATAACCAGTACCGGGGCGCCTTCGATCGAAGTGTGGCGGCAACGCTGGCGCTCGTTCTGGTCATGTTGACCCTGGTGATTCTGCTCCTCGAAGGCTGGACCAGGGGCCGGGCTCGCTACTACCGGAGCACTGCTGGCGTGACGCGTCCCGCGAAAGTACATCAGCTCGGTCGCTGGACATATCCGGCTGTGGCCTACTGCGCCTTCATAGTGATGCTCACCCTCCTGATGCCGATTTCCGTGGTGAGCTACTGGCTGGTGCGAGGCGTGAGTGCCGGTGAACCGCTCGAACTCGTCTGGGATGCCGCGCTCAACTCCGGAATGGTTTCGGTCCTCGCGGCGCTCGCCGCGCTGCTTATGGCGACACCGATCGTGCTCTTTTCGGTGCGATACCCGAGCTGGCTGAGCTATCTGTTCGAGCGACTGTCCTACATGGGATATGCGCTCCCTGGAATCGTCGTCGCTCTGGCGTTCGTGTTCTTCGGCGCGAACTACCTGACCCCGCTCTATCAGACACTGGGTATGCTGGTGCTCGCCTACGTGGTTCTGTTTCTTCCGCAGGCCGTCGGCATCATGCGTTCCGCCCTGCTTCAGGTCAACCCGCATATTGAAGAGGCGGCCAAAAGTCTCGGGTCCTCTCAGCTGCGTGTCTGGGTCAGGGTCACCGGACCACTCGTGCGCTCCGGCCTCGTCAGTGGCGGACTGCTGGTCTTTCTGACAGTGATGAAAGAACTCCCCGCGACGATCCTGCTTCATCCGATCGGATTCGAAACGCTGCCGATGCGGATCTGGAACGCAACGCTCGAAGGATTCTGGGCGCGAGCCGCGGCCCCGTCCCTTCTTCTCATCCTGGTTGCCGCCATACCGATGATCCTCCTGGCGATCAACGAAGATCGGCGCCACCGCCAGAACTGAGTCCGGCGCGAATCCCTAGGCAGTAAGTCGGAATTCCTGTTACACTTTTCACGGTAATCACGGGCGTCCTGGGCGGGGCATGGAGTAGTGCATGGATCAACACATCGAACTGTCGAACGTCACGAAGTCGTTTCCCGACGCCGCAACGCCAGCGGTCAGGAACGTCTCGTTATCGATCGACCGGGGTGAGATCGTCGCGCTGCTTGGCCCGTCAGGGTGCGGGAAAACGACCACGTTGCGCCTGATTGCCGGGTTCGAGTCGCCCGAGGACGGAACCATTACGATCGCCGGGCGCGTCGTGGCCAATCACCAGGCGTTCCTTCAGCCCGAGCACCGGGGCGTTGGTATGGTGTTCCAGGACTATGCGCTGTTCCCTCATCTGACCGTCCGGGACAATATCGCCTTCGGATTGCGGCGCCGGGAGCGCTCTACGCGCAATGCTCGCGTTGATGAACTGATCGAGCTTACCGGGCTGTCCGAGTTTGAAGATCGCTATCCGCATCAGCTCTCGGGTGGCCAGCAACAGCGAGTCGCAATGGCGCGAGCGCTTGCGCCGGAACCACACGTGCTCCTGCTGGATGAACCGTTCTCCAATCTGGACACTGAACTTCGTTTTCAGATGCGCGCAGAAGTTCGCAACCTCCTGAAACAGGTTGGGACGACAGCGATCCTCGTCACCCACGATCAACAGGAAGCCATGATGATGGCCGATCGCATGGCGGTCATGCTCGAAGGCAGTATCGAGCAGGTCGACGCGCCGGACGTGATCTACCACTACCCGGCAAACCGAGCGGTCGCCAAGTTCGTGGGGCAAGGCACGTTCGTGCCTGCAACCGTTGCGGGATCGGTAGCAGATTCGGATCTCGGGACGTTTGAGCTTGAGCGCAACAGCGCCGCGGAAAAAGTGGATCTTCTGCTGAGACCGCGCGATGTCACGATCGAAGTGGATCCCGACGGGATCGCCTACGTCGTGTCGCGAACATTTCAGGGCGCGGAGTTCACTTACCTGGTGCAGTTGCCGTGTGGTGTCCAGCTGATCTCCAACCAGCCGTCACACGTTGACGTGTCACCGGGAGCCCGGGTCCGGGTACGGTGCAACCGTGTTCGGCTTGCGGCCTACGACAATTACGCTCAGGTTGCGATGACATCCCCACCACCGGAGGTCATGCCGCCATCCCTCTCAGACTTGAGCACCTCCAGCATCGCGCCGGCGCCTGGATCCGACGCGGGAGCAGCAGAGAGCACGTCGCGGTTGTCGGACTAGCTATTCAATCGCATACGAGGATATAGCAACGCCCGGCGAGCTTCGCCGGGCGTTGGACGTTTAATTCCCGCTTCGCCGTCTACTCCTCTTCGGAATCTTCGTACTGCTTCTTGATGTCGTCCAGCACGGCCGGATCGGTGAGCGTTGTCGTATCACCGATCACTCGACCCTCGGCGATATCGCGCAGCAGGCGTCGCATGATCTT
>SKKR01000145.1 GCA_007123655.1 Thermomicrobiaceae bacterium | reverse complement strand
CGATGCCGAAATCGCGCACGGTTTCGAGCATGGTGAACCGCTGGTCACCGCTGGTCGGCATGGTCCGGCGAACGAGGCTGTCGTTCGTAAGCCGGCCCAGTCGCTCGATCGGGTCGATCCCCGGCGGCGCAACCGCCTCCGCCGCGTCGATCGTCCACCCACCGACAAACGTGGACAGACGCCGGAAGAAATGCTGATCGACCGGCTCAAGCAGGTCATAACTCCAGGAGATGGCCGCACGCATCGTTCGGTGCCGGTCCGGAGCATCAATCAGGCCGTCACTGAGAAACCCCAGACTGTGTACAAGCTTGGGAAGCATCTGTTCCGGATCAAGTACCTTGATGCGTGCCGCGGCCAGTTCGATGGCGAGCGGAATTCCATCAAGATAGGCGCAGATGGAGGAGATCGCCGCCGCATTTCTCGTGTCGAGACGGAAGTCCGGGTCGACCTGGCGTGCGCGCTGAACGAACAGTTGTATGCTCGGGAAGGTCTCCAGCAGGCGAGGGTCGCTGCCTGAACTCCACTCCGGTAAACGCAGCGGATTGATGGGGAACTCGTGCTCAGAGCTGACGCGCAGTCCCGCCCGGCTCGTTACCAGAATGTTGGGCGACTTCGTTCCGCTGAGTAGCTGAGAGACCTGCGCCGCGGCGGTGCGCAAGTGCTCCATGTTGTCCAGGATGAGCAGTACATCACGGTCGGCCAGAAAGGCCGTCAGGCGAGACTGCACGGCGCTCGGATCATCAACGCGCAGTCCGAGCTGTCGGGCGATCGTGGGGATAAGCAGGGCCGGGTCCCGTATTGAGGCGAGTTCGATGAAGTAGACGCCGTGCCTGACAGCGCTGCCAAGTTCGTGTCCAACCGCCAGCGCAACGCGGGTCTTCCCCACCCCGCCGGGACCGGTGATCGTGACTAATCGCGTATCCGGCTGCGCGATCAGGTTCTTCAGGGCGTTCACCTCCCGTTGTCGCCCGATGAGCACGTTCGGCAGTTGTGGCAGTGGAGGTGCCGACCTCGGCTGCGTGGTTGCCCCCGGCTGTCGCGTCGAAAGCCGTCGCCGCAGGGCTTCCCACTCATCTCGTTCCCAGGGGGACAGGTCCAGCGCGTCCGAGAGCATTTCCAGCGTTTCGCGCTGCGGAGCCCGGATGACGCCGCGTTCGAGATCGGCGATGGCGCGAGCGCTAACACCGGCCATCTCCGCGAGCGCCTCCTGGGTCAGACTTGCCGCCAGACGGCGAGCCCGGAGCAACTCCCCGATTGTGGACGCCCTGTGGGAGGTCATCGGCGCCATCCAATCTCTGGTGATCTGGGACACACCTTGATTCTAGCAGCCAGCTCGTTCAGAACCCCTTGTCGAGCCGGAAGGATTCCAGAGTTCGCACACAGACCTGTCAGTTCTGTACCCGCTGAGTGTGGTTCTTCATGGAGCGGCACGCGCCGATCGGTGAGACTGGGCGCAGTGCATATATGCAGGCGAATCGGAGATCGAACGGGGTTCTTGTGCTCCGAGTCGATCACTTACCCCGGGAATTCCGGAGTTCCGCGGAACGGAGCCGAGCCAAAACGCCCGGACGAAACGCGTTTGAAGCGATCATGTTATTGGAGGAATGCTATGACGTTACAGGCGATTCGCAACCGAACAGTATACGTGGTTGCCGGGCTGTCGCTTATCGTGCTTGCAGCCGTTGCCTTGATAGCGGCACTCAACGCGCAAGCCGGTAACCATGATGAGCTGGAGATCATTGGTCCGGCAGACGCAGAGATATTCGCCCAGGGCAACACGTTCCCAGACGACTTTCGTGCCGAGTACCGCCTGAAGTTCGGAGAGCCAGACGATACTGGCGCGGGACAGTCGTCCGACGCGCCACCGCTCCAGGCTGGCGGGCGGGAAACGTTCGAGCGAATGGTCAACGACGGTAGCGGCATCTATATCGGCACACTGACGTTCGCCCCGGAAGAGGACGGCGAGATCGGCGGCGTCGACTGGCACACCCACCCGGGTCCGTTCGTCGTGGCGGTCGTCGAGGGCGCGCTGACGGTGACCTGGTCGCACGATTGCGAACCGCGTACCTATGAAGCGGGTGAAGCGTTCGTCGACCTGGGAGAGCAGGTGCACAAGGCCGAGAACTTTGCGGACGAGGAAACCGTCGTCTACTTCAGCGTACTTGGTGTTCCCGAAGGAGAACCGATCACCAACGTTGTGACCGGCGACGACGATTTCGAAGAACCCTGCTGATATGCACTGACGCCAGATCCTTCTCCCACACCTGGGCGCCTCGACCATCATTGAGGCGCCCTTGTCTCGTTGAAACGGGCAACGGGTTCCTGACGCGGGGACGACTCGCTGAAAGCGGATGCAGGACAAGTACAGAAGCGCAATCCAGCTAATCCTGTAGGTAACCCTGCATGGAGCATCCCGTGGTTACGGTGCATTCTGGGAGCGAGATCGATGAAAACGCCAACGCGATTGGCCCATCCAGATGTGGAGGTATCATGACCAGTCAATCTCGAATTGGAACCGGAGCCGGGATCTCGGTCCAGGCGCTCGAATCGCTTCGTGCCACGCTGAACGGAGACCTGCTCAACAATCAGGATCCCGGCTATGACGAGGCTCGCTCCGTCTGGAACGCGATGATTGACCGGCGACCGGCACATATTGTTCAACCCCGAACCACCGCCGACATCGCCGCCGCCGTCAGCTTCGCTCGTGACCAGCAGCTGCCGCTCTCGATCAAAGGGGGAGGCCATAACATCGCCGGACTGGCGGTCTGCGACGACGGGTTGATGATCGACTGCTCGCTGATGAGATCAGTCTCGGTCGATGAATCGACTAGTGGGGTTCGTGTGCAGCCGGGAGCGGTGTGGGGCGATGTCGACCAGGTGACACAACCCTACGGACTGGCCGTTCCATCCGGCATCATCTCCACCACCGGTGTTGCCGGGCTGACTCTTGGCGGCGGGTTCGGTTGGACGACTCGCAAGTGGGGCCATACCGCCGACCATCTCCGCTCGGTGGAAATCGTGACCGCGGACGGGCAGATCAGGAGAGCCAGCGAGACCGAGAACGCCGATCTGTTCTGGGCTGTTCAGGGTGGCGGCGGCAACTTCGGCGTCGTGACCGAGTTCGAGTTCGAGGCCCGGCGGATCGGACCGACCATTGCCGGCGGGCTAGTGCTCTATCCGATGGACGAGGCGCCGGAAGTCGTTCGCTTCTTCAGGGAGTTCTCCCAGGCCGCTTCAGAAGACCTCACCACGCTGCTCGTTCTGCGGATCGCGCCGCCTGCGCCGTTCCTTCCGGAAGAGGTACACGGCAAACCGGTTGCCGGAATCGCGGCGATGTACGCCGGAGACCCGGACCAGGGGATGGAATCGCTGGCGCCGCTGAAGGCGTTCGGCTCGCCACTGGCGGATACGATCAGTCCCAAAGAGTATGCGATCCACCAGTCGTTTCTGGACTCCGGACAGCCGCACGGACGGCGCTACTACTGGAAGTCGGAATACCTTCCTGACGTCCCGTCCGAACTCGGCAGCAAGATGCTCGATCACTGCGCGAAGTTCACATCCCCGCATTCGTCCATGCTCTGCATGCGGCTGGGCGGGGCAGCGAAGCGAAATCAGTCCGGCCACGGAGCGGTAAGTCATCGTTCGGCGGAGTACGTCGTTGCTATTCAGGGCGCCTGGGAGGACCCCGCGACGGACGATGAACACATCGGCTGGGTGCGTTCCTTCCATCAGGAGGTCCGGCCGTACTCCACGGGAGGAACGTACGTGAACTTCCTGACTGAGGAAGAGGGCGCCGACCGTATCCAGGACGCTTATGAACCGGAGATCTATCAGCGGCTGGCCGGGATCAAAGCGATCTACGACTCCGAGAACCTCTTCCGGATGAACAAGAACATCAAGCCGGCCGGGTAGAACTCGAGGAAGGATGGTATCGACGTGAAAATCGGACTGATTCTCCCCCACTGGACGCAGGCAATGGCCGGAGAAACACCACAACCGAGTGACGTAATCGATTTCGCGAGAAAAGCCGAGGAGATCGGCCTCGATTCCGTCTGGCTGACGGACCACCTTT
>SKKR01000523.1 GCA_007123655.1 Thermomicrobiaceae bacterium | reverse complement strand
TCGATCGATACCGCGCGAGCCGTGGTGGGGGCGACCGCTCGTTCGAGTGATGCCTACTCGGTGCAGCCGCTGGGCCTGTATCGCGAGCAGGTACAGGTGGCGTACTAGCCTCCGGTTCGCACCAGACCAGAACCGACCGCCGTTCTTCGCGATGTGACGGCACTTGAAACTTCGGGCAGAAAGGGGTGTACGTGGGATTTCAGCTTGAACGGGTTCTCGAGGAGTGCGGTGCGTTAACCCAGGGACACTTTCTGCTCTCGTCCGGGAAGCACAGCGACCGCTATATCGAGAAGTTCCACCTGCTCAGGAAGCCGGCGGTTCTGGAACAGGTCTGCCGGGCAATGATCGAACGAATGAATGCATCCTCGATTGACGTCGTCGCCGGGCCAACGACCGGCGGAATTCTCATCGCGGCCGAGATCGCCCGGCAGATGGGTGTTCGAGCCGCCTACGCCGAACGCGCCGACGACGGAAGCCTGCAACGGGCGTTTCGCCGGGTGAACTACTTTGAACCGGAGGATCGGGTGCTCGTGGTGGATGACATTATGACCACTGGCGGTTCCGTACGGGAGACGATCAAGGCACTCGAGAAGCATCCAGTGGAACTTGCGGCGGTCATGGTGATGGTTGATCGCAGTAACGGAGCGATCGATCTCGGTACGCCATATTCCGCGCTTGCCGAGATGGATGTTCCGGCCTGGGACCCCAGGGAATGCCCGCTGTGCGCAGAGAAGACGCCGCTAATCAAACCGGGGACGACGAACGTTGGCGTCGGCTAACCGCTGCACGCGTCCAGGTTACTCCTGCCTGTCGTAATCCTCAGCGCTGTCTACCGCCACCTCTTCGGCTCGCGCGGCCTCATCGGCACGCTGGCGGAGTTCGCCACTCAGTCGGTTGATTTCATCCAGGCGCCGGAGAATCTGATCGAGCGTGTCGGACCGGGGATCACGGACGTATTCATCTCGCAACTCGAGCACCATCTGCGCCAGCCGCCCGATCGTACGAACGGTGTGGACCGGGTCACCTTCGCGGGTTGGCACGCTGTACCCAGCCATAGCTCACTCTCCTTGCCCCAGCAGCACTCATTGGCCCGATTCTACTATGCCATCATTCTGAAGAAGTTCAAGCAGTTCATCTTCGGAGATGATCGTCACCTCCAGATCTCGAGCGCGATCCGCCTTGCTCCCGGGATCAGCGCCGACGATCACCAGGTCCGTCTTCCGGGAGACGGAACTGGTTACCTGTGCGCCCGCCTGTTCCAGATACTCCGTAGCCTGCGTCCTGGTCAGTCTGTCCAACCGGCCTGTCAGGACAACGGTCTTTCCGGACAGGGCGCCGTCTGCCCGTCCGGCTGCCTGCTCACCCTCGTCCATTCGGAGGCCAAGCTGTTCGAGCCGGCTGATCAGTTCCCGGTTCTTGGGCTCCTGAATGAAGTCGAAGACCGCTTCCGCCACCACTGAGCCAATGCCAGGTATAAGCTCGAGTTCTTCGCGGGACGCGTGCAGCAATCGATCCATTGTACGGAAGTGATGCGCCAGCGCCCGAGCGTTTCGTTCACCGATATGCCGGATTCCGAGCGCGTTGATCAGGCGTGACAGGGGTTGCTGTTTGCTGGTCTCGATTGACTGCTGAAGATTCTCGATGCTTTTTGCTCCGAAGCCTTCGAGCTGACCCACCTGATCCCAGTCGAGGTCGTAGATGTCCGAGAAGTCCGAGATCAGCCCGAGATCGACGAAACGCACTGCGAGTTTGGATCCGAAGCCTTCGATGTCCATTGCTCCGCGGGAAACGAAATGGCGTACCTGTTCCCGGAGACGCGCAGGGCAGGAGACATTTACACATTCCCTGGCGACCTCACCTTCAAGCCTGACCGCCTGTGCTCCGCAGACCGGGCATTGGTCCGGCATACTGAACGGCCGCTCGGATCCGTCTCGTTTGGCCTCAACAACCGCGATGATCTTCGGGATAACATCGCCGGCTCGCTCCACGACCACAGTATCGCCGATCATGACGCCGAGGCGTTCGATCTCATCCTCGTTATGCAGCGTCGCTCTTCGGACGGTGACACCGCCGATTTCGACTGGCTCGAGAATGGCCACCGGATTCAGGCTCCCGGTTCTGCCCACGTTGATTTCGATGTCATTGATAACCGTCGTCTTCTGGATTGCCGGGAACTTGTACGCCGTGGCCCAGCGTGGCTCTCTGGATACCGCGCCCAGTTCGGTTTGTAGGTTGAGATCGTTGACCTTGATCACCACACCGTCGATCTCGTAGTCGAGGTCGTTCCGCACTTCCAGCCAGGACTCGCACTCCCGCCAGACCTCATCAAGTGTCTCGCAGAGCCTGGCATTGTCCGTTACGGGGAAGCCGAGCGCCCGGAGCATCTCGATCTGCTCGAAGTGCGTCCCGGGGACGTTACCTTCCGCGTATCCCACACCGTAGGAGTAGAGGCGCAGTGGTCTCGCGGCGGTGAGACGCGGATCCAGCTGTCGTAAAGAACCAGCGGCCGAATTGCGAGGGTTGGCAAACGGTGTCTCGCCGGCATCCAGACGTCGTCTGTTCAATTCTTCGAAGTCACTGCGTCGCATGTAGATCTCGCCGCGAACTTCGAGTACTGTCGGAACCTCGATCTCTTCCTGGAGCGGAGTGATTCGCAGTGGCACGTTGCGAACGGTCTTGATGTTGGTCGTAACATCTTCGCCGGTCACGCCGTCCCCTCGGGTTGCACCACGTTCGAGCACCCCGTCACGGTAGATGATCGACACCGCGCTACCATCTATCTTCGGTTCGGTGACGAACGCGACGCTCTGGTGGCCGGAGAGCCGGTACACTCGATCGACCCAATCGCGCACTTCCTGTTCACTGGTGACGTTGCTCAATGAGAGCATCGGGATCTCGTGACGTATCGTACTGAACGCTGAGGACGGTTCAGCCCCGATACGCTGTGTGGGGGAATCGGCGGTGATGAGTTCGGGGTGCTCAGCTTCCAGCCTGCGAAGCTCATTCATGAGTTCGTCAAACTCGGCATCGCTGACGGTTGGGGCGTCCAGGACGAAGTACTCGTAGTTGTAGCGGTGAAGAAGCGCCCGGAGTTCATCGATCCGGGTCGTCACATCAACGTTGGCCATGAGCGGAGGTCCCTTTCGAGCGCGACCAGAAGGGGAAGAATTGATCTTCACGGCTTCGAATCGGCGGCATTATAGCATAGCTTGCTCGTACATCTGTTCTAGTCTATACTCCGCCGCATTGACACGTGGTCAGTGAGGTCACAGTGGTATCAGCGACGTCCGGCTCCTCCAGATATGAACAGTTGCAGCGTATCGCCGGCGAGTTCATCGCCCGGCATGATGGCGCGGTCCACGAAGACTTGCTGATCCGGCATGTCTTCGGATCACACAGCCGCCCAGACCTGTGGCGCCCGCTCCTCGCACAGATTCTGTCCGCCTCGGACGACCTGCAACTGCGGGGCGATGGCTACTGGTTGTCGAAGGCTCGCGCCACGCTGTCGCACGACGAGGATGACCTGACGAAGGGTACGCTCGTCGCTATCGACGTCGAGACAACCGGACTGAAGTCACGTAACCATCGGATCATCGAAGTTGGTGCGGTCAGGTACCAGGACGGTGTCAAGATTGAAACCCTTAGTACGCTGATCCACCCCGAGCGCGCGGTGCCGAAGTACATCAGCAAGCTGACCGGGATTGGCAACGCACACCTCATCGATGCACCCCCGTTTGCCGAGATTGCTCCGAACGTTGCCGAGTTCATCGGTGACAGTCCGATAATCGGTTACAACGTCGGCTTCGACATCTCCTTCCTGAACGCGGAACTGGAACGAGCCAATCTCCCGGTTCTTACGAATGAGGCGGTTGATGTTCTCCCGGCCGCGGCGCAGATCCTGCCCGGCACGCGTGCCCGCGGGCTGACATCACTGGCGCGAGAACTCGGACTCGATTCTCGTGGGTCGCACCGGGCGCTTGCCGATGCCGAGACCACCGGCGCCGTCTTCTTTCGGCTGGTTCCACATTTTCGGGACGCCGGAATATCTTCGCTCCGAGACCTGTCAGGATGCCGAAAT
>SKKR01000085.1 GCA_007123655.1 Thermomicrobiaceae bacterium | reverse complement strand
GTTCCTGGTCAAATTCCGAGAACGCGTTGTTGATCGACTCCCCCAGCTCCGCACGGATGGTCTTCTCGATCTGATCGAACGGAACCGGTGGCGCGGCGTCCTGAAGCAGCGCGAGTTCCTTCTGGAACTCCGGGGGAAGGAGATCAGCACGTGTCGAGATGATCTGACCAAGTTTGATGAACGTCGGGCCGAGATCCTCCAGCGCCAGCCGCAGCCGCTGCGGGTTGGTTGGCCAGCCGGCAGTCGGCGTGAATCCGCGGCGCAATGGAGCGAACCGCTCCAGACCGGTGATGCCGATCAGGAACCCCATCCCGTGGCGCATGAACACCCGGGCGATTTCGCGATATCGCCGGATTCGCAGGCTGCGATGCGGCAAAACCATAACTCAGCTCCACCCGGCAATCCTCAGGAACATCATTCGCACACGCGGATCTACGTCGCCTCATGCGCCCGTCGCAATCCGAACGCCCCCGGCTGCAACCGGCCCGACAGCATCCGGTGACCCGGCTCCAATAATCCCCGACCCGGCGTCAGCGCTTGCCTGCCGTGAGATGCAGCCCGGACGCGAGCCTCGGGCCCTCGTAGAGTCGATCTTCCAGGTAAGACAGACGCCACGTAAACAGAAAGACGATCCGCGCGATGAAGGACACCATCGAAACCGGAATGACGCCGGGTCCGCCCGCATTCCGTTCGCGTTGCCAGTAGTCAACCACGTCGTGGATCTGGCCGAACGGGTGAAACCCGTACCGTGCGTCGTCTACGACCAGTCCGGAGCTCCAGACGTCCCGGATGACCTGATCCGCGCGAAAGAAGTTAATGTGTCCGACGTGGTCGCGCTTCCATGTTCTGATCGGCACGCGCTCGGACGACCTGAGCAACCGGTAGACGCTCCCGGGCTGGTCTTCGAGCGGTGTGTAGAAGTGCAGAACTCCTCCGCGCGAAAGGACGCGGCAAATCTCCGCAAGCATGTCGTCATATGCGGGCACATGCTCCAGCAGGTCGAAGAAGGTCACTGCTTGAAAAACAGAATCCGCGAAGGGAAGCCGGCTCGCGTCGAGTGCGCTGTATGATCCGCCAGGATCGGCCTGCCGAGCTTCACGGAGCGCCGGGACGCTCAGGTCTCCGCCCACGACGGTCAGGTCCGGCCTCACGAGCCGGAGCGCTCTGACGTATCGTCCGGCACCGCATCCGAGCACGAGAACTCGTCCCGCCACTGAATCCAGCGCGTGCAGGCAATGCCGAAGGCGGATCGCCGCCACGCTTCGATCATCCGGCGATACGTCGTCGCGACCCTGAATCTTGACCGGGTCGTCGATGTCGTACTGGCCGATGCTACGCATCGCCCCGGCTCGAAGACGTGTAGTACTCGACCAGGGGCGAGAGATCCTGAACGACGACGTCCGGCGAAATGTCGGACGCATCGAGCTCTCCTGGCGTTGTAACCCCGGTCATCACGAGCAATGTGAGGAGCCCCGCCCTTTGGCCGGCAAGGATATCGGTGTCGAGCCGATCACCGAGCATAACGGTTTCAGCCGGCGAGGTTCCAAGTCGCTGGACCGCCTCATCAACCATCCCGGTTGACGGTTTGCCGACGACAATCGGTTCCCGACCCGTGGCGGCAGTGAGCGCTGCGATGATTGCGCCCGCTCCGGGGATGATCCCTTCTTCAGTCGGAAACGTCGTGTCGCCGTTCGTCGCGATCCACGGAGCATCATTGCGAATTGCCAGGCAAGCTGTTTTCAGATCGTCAAAAGTCAAATCGAAGTTCGCCCCGGTCACGACGACATCCGCATCCTTGCCCGCTGGCTCGAAGTACCCGTCCGCGAACATGGCGTCGTTCAAAGACTCCATACCGAGCACGAACACGCGAGTTCCTCTGGGAAACCGCTCCTGAACGACCCCGCGCGTCGCGACACTCGAGGTCAGAATGCGCTCCGCGGCGACGTTCATTCCCATCCCGGCCAGTTTCCGGGCAAACTGTTCCGGCGTGCGCATCGAGTTATTCGTCGCCATCAGGTATGGAACGCCTCGAGATTCCAGTGCGGTCAGAAACTCCGGAACATGCGGCAGACAGGTATCACCACGGTAGATAACCCCGTCCATATCGATGATGTAAGAATGCGCACGCTCCAGGACTTCATTCAGACGCGCTGGGGACGTCATCACCACGCAAACACTCCGTTTGAGAATCATCCGAGTACCGACATCAACCGCCCATGAGGCAGGCGAGGGGAGCATAACACAGGCGGTAGGCCGTCGAACCCGTGCTATACTGCCGCCGATTAATCGGGCAGACCATGACTTCCTCTGGAAGGAGCACCGGGTGACGAACGGTTCGCATCAGATCAACAAGGAAGCCGCCGACAAGGTCCTGGCACAGATCAACGAGGAAGAGGTCGTCGAGTTCCTCCGCGGCCTGGTCAGGATCCCGACCGTCAACCCACCCGGCGACGTGCGAGACGCAATTTCCTACTGCGCGGACGCACTGGCCGCGGAGGGCTACGAGATCGAACTGCTCACCGCCGAGGAAGAGAAGCCGAACCTCGTCGCGTCACTCTCCGGAGACGAAGGTCCCACGCTGTTGTTCAACGCGCACGTTGACGTGGTCCCGACTGGCGACGAGAACAACTGGACGCATCCCCCGTTCGGTGCGGAGCTTGTGGACGGGCGAGTCTACGGGCGAGGCGCGGGCGATGACAAGGCGAGCGTCACCGCCCAGGTTATGGCAGGGATCGCGCTCGCGCGCGCAGGCGTCCCGATCAAGGGGAAATTGATCGTCAACGAGGTCGCCGACGAGGAGGTCGGCGGCGCGCTCGGCGCCGGACTGGTCGCGCAGAACGAGAAGATCAAGCCGGACTACGTGATCGTCGGCGAGCAGACGCTCAATCGCGTCTGCCTCGGAGAAAAGGGCGCGGCCGGCACCACGGTGACTGTCTATGGTCGCGCTGCGCACGGCGCGCTTCCCTGGGAAGGTGTCAACGCCATCGAGGGCATGGGCAAGGTTATCGTCGCACTCCAGCAGGAACTCTGGCCCAAACTGGCGGAACGTACCCACCCTCTCTTCAAACCGTCCTCGGCAACCATTTCGCTTATCGATGGCGGGGTGAAGGCGAACGTCGTGCCAGACAAATGTAGCATTTATGTCGACCGGCGCATTATCCCTGGCGAGGACCCGGAGAACGTTCGGGATGAGATCCATGAGATTGCCGAGCGGGCGATTGCTGACGTCGTTGGGCTTCGCGTTGAGTCTCAGCTCGGCCAGCACGGAGGACGGCAGGCCCACTTCATCGAGGCATCTGAACCGCTCGCGCAGGCGATGCTGAAGGCGAACGAGTTCCTCGGGTACAACACGGAACCGACAGGCTTCAGTATGGGAACCGATGGCAAGCACTTCGTTGCCGAAGGATATCCAGCCATCGTTTACGGGCCGGGAGACCCGGCACTGGCTCACCAGCCGGACGAGTGGGTCGGCGTTGACGAAGTGCTCGAGGCAACCCGAGCCTACGCGCTCGCCGCGGTTTCATTGCTCGCCAGCAAGTAGCCAGCAACGAATCAACACCGAAAGTCACGCGGGAGCACCTTCCGATGCTTCCGCGATCAGGTCTATCAAGACGCACCGTCATCCGGAGGTGACAACGTCGCCCTTTCGTCTGCGGTAGTGCAGGAACACTATCGCGCTAATCGCGAGCAGTGGCCAGGCCCACCAGAAGAACACGCCGGCCGCGATGATGACGTTCCCGACCGTTCCCACCACCTGCATCGATGCGTTCCATGCCTCGCGGGCCGTTTCTCCCGGAGTGAAATGCGGAGCAACGATCTCGTCGGACTCTTCTTCCTCCGCAACCGGGTAGAAGGCCAGATGGATTTTCGAGTAGCTTGTTCGCTGCTCGAGATAATTAATCCGGCCCTGAATTTGCTCGATATCGCCGCGGATCCGGCTTAACTCGCGCTCGACGTTGAGCACCTCGTCGATCGTGTCCGCCTCATCGAGCAAGGACACGAAGCGGATCTCGGTAGATTCCAGGTTGGCGAGGCGGGACTGAAGATCGACAAACTCCTCCGTGACATCGCGGGAACTGGTC